>NZ_JACJSH010000109.1:0-11670 GCF_014698055.1 Nostoc sp. FACHB-133 | reverse complement strand
CCAAACAGTTTGTTGCTGAAGGTGCCTATGTCTACATCACAGGTCGTCGCCAAGTCGAACTGGATGCTGCTGTGGAAGCCATTGGTAAAAATGTTACGGCTATGCAGAGCGATGTTTCTAATCTGGCAGACCTAGATCGTCTGTTTGCCACCATTAAGCAAGAGCAAGGATACCTCGATATCATTTTCGCTAATGCTGGCGGTGGACAAATTGCCCCACTTGGAGCAATCACTGAGGAACACTTTAACAAAACATTCAACATAAACGTCAAAGGTTTGCTGTTCACCGTACAAAAGGCACTGCCACTGTTACCAGAGGGCGCTTCTATTATCCTGAATGCTTCGACTGCTTCTATAAAAGGTACGCCAGCTTTCAGTGTTTACAGCGCCACCAAAGCCGCCGTGAGATCGTTTGCTCGGAATTGGATACTCGACCTCAGAGAACGCAAGATCCGAGTGAATGCCATTAGCCCTGGTGTGGTTCCGACTCCTGGTTACGATCATTTGGGACTGAATGACAAGCAGTTGCAGGATTTTGTGGACAGCCAAACCAGCACCATCCCACTGGGACGAGTCGGCAAACCCGATGAAATTGCCAAAGCCGTTGTCTTTCTCGCTTCAGATGATAGCAGCTTTGTGAACGGCATTGAGTTGTTTGTTGATGGTGGTATGGCACAGATTTGAAGTCCAAAAGGAGTTAAAGCTGGCGGGACTACTTTCAGGAGCAGATCCATCGTCAGGATGTGAGATAGATCGACCTGTCGTAAAACGCCATCATGTCACTTTTATCACTTACAAGGAGTAATCCCATGACGACATATCGCACAGTTTCGATCGATGGTTTAGACATTTTCTACCGTGAAGCTGGTTCTCGTGATAATCCAACGATTTTGCTATTGCACGGCTTTCCAACTTCCTCTCATATGTTCCGCAATCTCATACCTGCCCTCGCTGATAAATTCCATCTCGTTGCACCTGATTATCCTGGCTACGGCAACAGTTCCACGCCAAGTGTAAATGAGTTTGATTACACGTTTGATAATTTGGCTGAGATTGTGGAAAAATTCATTGCTGCGATCGCTCTCAAAAAGTATAGCCTTTATGTAATGGATTATGGTGCGCCGATTGGCTATCGGATTGCCGCTAAATATCCAGAGCGCGTGCAATCTCTGATTGTTCAAAATGGCAATGCTTACGACGAAGGTCTACGCGAATTTTGGGAACCAATTAAGGCATACTGGCAAGAGCGATCGCCTGAGAATGCTGAAAAGCTCAAATATCTTGTCACCCTGGAAGCGACGAAGTGGCAATATAACAACGGTGTTCGCAATCTAGAAGCGATCAGCCCCGATACCTGGACTATCGATCAACATTTCCTCGATCGCCCAGGAAACGATGAGATTCAACTGGCGCTGCTGTATAGCTATGGCACTAATCCACCATTATATCCGCAATGGCAGGAGTATTTTCGCAAATATCAGCCACCAACTCTGATTGTTTGGGGTAAGAATGACTACATCTTTCCTGCTGACGGTGCTTATCCCTACCAGCGTGACTTGAAAGACGTTGAGTTGCATTTACTCGATACTGGACATTTTGCCCTGGAAGAGGATGGGGATGCGATCACAAACTATATCGATCAATTTCTCACATCACGGCTGCAATCAGTTCTCACCTGATCTAATGATGTATTAAACCAATTCTCTAAAAAAATAAAAAATACCTACCTTTGTAAGGGCTTTTAGTGAAAAATTAAGGAGGATTGGTCATGGCAGCAATCGATACAGCACCGTTAGAAAACAGCCTGGGATTTCTAGCTTTAGGAGCTTATATTCTCACCTTAATGCCCACGAATCTCAGAATCATTTTTCCTCAAACTAAACAAGCGAATCTTCCCAAATGGCTGTTAAAATATCGACGACTTATCGGTATTCTGGCTTTCTGCTTGGCTTTGCTTCACGGTTTCCTCTTAGTGAAAAAGAGAGATATTGATTTTTTAGACCCCAATACCTATTGGATTTATATCCAAGGTGTATCTACCCTCATCATTTTTACCCTATTGGCAATTACTTCTAATGACTGGAGTGTCAAAAGACTGAAAAAAAATTGGAAGCGATTACATACCCTGACTTACTTAGCTATGTTCCTGCTCACTTGGCACGTTTGGGACAAAATGTTAGAGCATTGGAGCTATTTAACCCCGATTGCGCTAGTAGGAATTGTCATGACAACCCTTTTATTTCTCATGCGACGCTGGATTGAACATCGGAATAAACAACAAAAAGCGAAAGGAAAAGCCTTCTCATCTCAAATTCCAGAAAAAATTACTGCTTAGTACCGCTAGTCTCCGACACCATTACGCAGTGGGTGCAAGTCAGATTATTCTCTCACTCGCACAAGGAATGTACTGTTATGAGATCAAAACAAATTACTTGGAAATCTTCAGCACCATTGGCAATCAGCACCCTAACGATCTTGGTTGGTAGTAGCAGTTGTGCTAGCCTATTGTCTTCCTTCCGAAACGCTAGTGTTGCTACTATCTCTGTTGCAACCACTCAACCCTTACGTTCTTTCCAAGGAAATTCAACTTGGGTTTACGCGATCGCAATCAGCCCTGATGGACGCTTCCTCGCCAGTGGCAGTTACGATAAAAAAATTAAAATTTGGGATCTGCCTAGTAGTTCGCCAAGCGAACTTGGCGGGGTAAAGGGCAAGGGGGAAGGGGGAAAGGGTTTAAATCCCTTACCCTTTTCCCTTTCCCCTTTCCCCAGCCCTCACCCAGCATTTTTGGGTTGGCAGACTACTAGTAACACCTTACTCTATACTTTAGAAGGACATGGCGATGCAGTGGTAAGCCTTGCCATCAGTCCAGATAGCCAGCTGCTCGCTAGTGGCAGCTGGGATAACCGGATTAAACTCTGGAATTTAGAGACGGGGCAACTACTTCGTACCCTAGATGGCCATTCAGATGATGTAGAAGCCGTTGCCATCAGCCCCAACGGAAAGTGGTTAGCCAGTGGTAGTGCTGACACAACCATCCGCATCTGGAATGTGCAGACTGGCGTACAAGTTCATCAGTTCTTGGATGGAAAGTGGGTAAGAACTGTTGCTTTTAGTCCAGATGGGCAGACCTTAGCTAGTGGCAATGAGGGTGGTACACTCAAAATTTGGCGGCTCATGGATGGTGCTGTTCTAAAAACCCTGAATGCTCATTCACAAGCCGTGCGCTCAGTGACTTTTAGCCCTGATGGACGGACTTTAGCGAGTGGCAGTGCTGATCGGACAGTCAAACTCTGGCAAATGCCGACTGGTAAATTATTGCACTCCCTAATTGGACATGATGGAGTTGTGTGGTCAGTGGCTTTCAGTCCCGATGGCAAGAGATTAGCTAGTGGTAGTAACGATAGCACTATCAAGTTATGGGGGTTGCCTGAAGGCAAACTCTTGGAGAATTTGCTCGGGCATGAGCGAGGCGTGCGGTCAGTAGTTTTCAGACCGCATGGAAATATGATAGCCAGCAGCAGTGCCGACAAAACCATCAAACTCTGGTCTCTTCCTAAAGAGTGACAAGAAACTTTAATAAACAAGATCAACTATTTCTGATTCTGTTGAACGGTTTGAATTCAAAAGAGTAAACGCATGACCACTTATCGCACAGTATCGATCGATGGTTTAGATATCTTTTACCGTGAAGCTGGTTCTCGCGATCATCCGACGATTCTGCTATTGCACGGTTTTCCAACCTCGTCTCACATGTTCCGCAATCTAATCCCGGCGTTGGCAGATCAATTCCATCTGATTGCACCTGATTATCCTGGTTTTGGCTATAGTTCCATGCCAACTGTGGATGAGTTTGATTATACCTTTGATCGCCTTGCCGAAGTGATGGCAGGCTTTGTCGATGCGATCGGATTAAACCGCTATAGTCTTTACCTGATGGATTATGGCGCTCCCATCGGCTATCGCCTGGCAACGCAGCATCCTGAGCAGATTGAGACGCTGATTGTGCAAAATGGCAATGCCTACGAGGAGGGACTCAGTGATTTCTGGGAGCCTATGCGCGCTTTTTGGCAGAATAAGACACTCGAAAATACTGATCGCGTGCGACAGGCTTTGACAAACAAGGGTACAAGATGGTATTATATTAGTGGAGCTAGAAATATAGAAAACCTCAGTCCCGATACTTGGACTCTGGATCAGGCACTCCTCGATCGCCCTGGCAATATAGATATTCAATTAGCATTAAAATACGACTATCAGTCCAATGTGCGGTTATATCCACAATGGCAAGCTTACTTGCGCCAATATCAACCACCGACGCTAATTGTATGGGGCAAAAATGACCAGGGCTTTTTAGTCGAGGGAGCTTATGCCTACAAACGCGATTTAAAAAACCTGGAGTTTCATTTGTTTGATACAGGACACTTTGCTCTGGAAGAAGATGGAGACGTGATCGCAGACCATATTCACCGCTTTCTGACGACTCACGTTGTAGAGAACACCAAGCTAACCACTAGTAACAAATAGTTTTGGCTCTTAAACGATGTCAATAAAAAGTGATTGTTATTACTACAATTACTACTGATCAAGCAACAGTGTTAAATCAATTAACTTAACAGTGCCATCTCAACAGATTGTTTACAAGTTATTAAAGGAGAATGTCATGGTTGCTCAAGCAAACTCGCAAACAGCAAAAATTCTGGAAGTTGCCGATGATCCACGTCTTTCCAAAGGAGTAAAGGAATTTTTGAAATTGCTAAATTCAGGGGGTGTGGCGCTGGAGAAACTCACTCCAATCGAAGCACGTCAAGTTCTTGCGGATGCACAAGCTTCGGTTTCAGTAGACCTTTCAGGCATTGAAGAGTCCCAAAAGACGATTACTGCTGATGGTTATTCAATTACCCTCAATATTGTACGACCTGAAGGGGTCAAAGACACATTGCCTGTTTTCATCTTTATTCATGGTGGTGGTTGGGTGCTGGGTGATTACCCAACACACAAGCGCATGGTTCGCGATCTGGTTGTGCTTTCAGGGTTTGCAGGTGTCTTTGTCAACTACACTCGCACGCCAGATGCTCAGTACCCACAGGCAATCAATGAAATTTATGCTGCGACCAAATGGGTTGCCGAGCATGGTGAGGAGATTGGGGTGGATGGCAAGAATTTGGCAGTCGTTGGCAACAGTGTCGGCGGCAACATGACAACTGTCACTGCTTTGAAAGCGAAAGAAAAAGGAGGGCCACACATCAAGCTGCAAATCTTGATGTGGCCGATCGTCGATGCTGATTTTGAAACGAATTCTTATCACCAATTTGGCGATCAGCGTTTTCTGACTGTACCAACGATGAAGTGGATGTATGATATGTACATCGCTGACCCAGAAAAGCGCAAAGACATCCATGCTTCTCCCCTACAGGCGACGGTTGAGCAACTCAAAGGCTTGCCTCCAGCATTAATTGTGGTTGCAGAGAGCGATATCTTGCATGACGAGGGCACAGCCTATGGACGCAAGCTTGATGAAGCTGGGGTCGAGGTGACAACGGTGCAGTACAACGGTATGATTCATGACTTCGGATTGCTCAATGGTTTAGCCGAACTGCCAGAAGTCCGCTCTCTGTTTGTTCAAGCTGCTGCCCAATTGAAGAAATATCTGCAATAGGATGTGATCGATGTTTTTGGGGAAAGGAAAAGACGCTCTTTCATCGCTCTTCTGCTTACCGAGTTAACGTAGGGAAAAGGGTAAAGCGACTGTGCTTTGTGCAATCGCCTCATTAATCAATCTAAAGAGTCAACCCTATGCTCAAAGCAATTAAACACAACCGCCGCCGCTTTTTGGGAACGACAGCAGCAAGCATTTTCACGGAAATGGCACTCATGGGTAGCGCACACGCAAGCTTCTACAAGCCCAAACGATCTGAATTTAGGTTTACTCCCATCAAGCAGATCAAAGCGGGTGTCCTCGACATCGGTTACTACGAAGCAGGACCGAGCGATGGATCTCCGGTGTTGCTGCTGCATGGGTTCCCGTATTCCATCGATAGTTACATTGACGTTGCACCAATGCTTGCTGCACGCGGATGTCGGGTGATTGTTCCCTACCTGCGAGGACATGGATCAACCCGTTTTCTCGACAGCGCCACACCACGCTCCGGGCAGCAAGCCGCCATCGGTGTTGATGCGATCGCTTTGATGGATGCATTACAGCTGAACCGTGCTGTGCTTGCTGGCTATGACTGGGGTGGACGAGCTGCTTGTGTTGTTGCGGCTCTTTGGCCTGAACGATGCACAGGTCTGGTGTCCGTCAATAGCTACCTGATCCAGGATATCGCTAAAGCAGGGTTGCCACTTTCACCCGCGATCGAATCTGGTATCTGGTACCAATACTATTTCCAGACCGAGCGCGGACGCGCCGGATTGACGGCTAACAGACGTGAGATTGCAAGGATTCTCTGGACTCGCAATTCGCCGAACTGGCACTTTGACGAAGCAACGCTCGATCAACACGCCAGCGCCTTCGACAACCCCGATTATGTGGAGGTCGTTATTCATTCCTACCGCCATCGCCTTGGACCTGCTGCCGGCTATCCCATGTATGAGGAACTTGAGCAGCGACTCGCCGCGCAACCGACCATTACGGTGCCGACGATCACGCTGGACGGGGACGCAGATGGTGTTGTGCCAGCAACCGATGGGAAATCGACGGCAGCGAAGTTTAGCGGCGAACGTCAGCATCGGGTCATTCCAAACGTCGGTCATAACCTGCCCCAGGAAGATCCTAAAGCATTCGCAACTGCGGTCTGGGAACTCGCGTCAAAGAAACGTTAACGGCTTCTCTGGAGCAATGACTCTGCGCCGTTTCACCTTTAAATGGATCGTAATACAAACATACTCTCAGGTAATTACCTGCTATGAACACCCACACACCGAGCGCTAGGGACATTATTGGATCATCACCGTTGATTGCGATTGAAAACGAAGCACCACCCAAGCTGATTGTCGATCCACCGCTTCCCGAAGCGCTGGCACAGGGTCGCGTTTTTATCCAGTACCGGACGGAGAATTTGCGTGTGTTGCCAGTGTTCGGCAAAGGTGCCCTCGAAGTATCGCCGCGCATCGGTCATATCCACATCACCGTTGACGATACACCGTGGCACTTTGTCGATGCCAGTGGGGAAACGATCATCCTGGTCGGGCTGGAACCTGGCGCGCACAAAGTACTGATTGAACTAGCTGACCCTATGCACAAAGTAATCACTAGCGAAACTGTGGAGTTCACCCTGTCCGATCCTAAGAAATCATCATGAAAAAACTAGTAGTCTGGCAACCCAAAAATGTGCTTGTGGGGACTGAGGAAAGGGTAAGAGATTTAAACCCTTTCCCCTTCTCCCTTACCCTTTACCCCGCCAAGTTCACTTGGCGAACTACTAGACGGAAAAATCGCAGTTGTGACGGGTGCATCTAACTGCTTTCGAGGTAATTCAGCCGCCACGCACTTACAGCCGAATTCAGAATCCAAAAGTAAAACAGGGTTTATACCTGGCTTTGGGACTTAGTTTGTGTCTTTACCAAATTGAACTATGCTGTAATTTTAATTCAATCATGCTGAGGCGCTCGCTATTTTACACTCCTATACTATGACCAACGCCGAAAATCCTCGACTACCCCTGCCGCCTTTTGATCATGAATCCGCCATCCAAAAAGTCAGAATCGCAGAGGATGTTTGGAACACACGTAACCCTGAACTAATAGCACTTGCTTACACATCGGATAGCGTTTGGCGCAACCGCTCAGAATTTTTATCTGGTCGTGAGGCGATTGTTCAGTTTTTGACCCGTAAGTGGCTTAAAGAATGAGACTACCGTCTAATCAAGGAGCTTTGGGCTTTTCAAGACAACCGAATTGCTGTCCGATTTGCTTACGAATGGCATGATGATTCCGGCAACTGGTTCCGTTCTTATGGCAATGAAAACTGGGAGTTTGATGAACATGGATTCATGCGATGGCGTATAGCCAGCATCAACGACCTGCCAATTCAGGAGAGCGATCGCAAATATCACTGGATACTAGGTCGTCGTCCTGGCGATTATCCCGGATTGTCCGACCTCAATCTTTGAGAAGCCAAAGCAACGACCACATTACACAGTTTTTATCCTGCAAGGAGTCCAGTGCTATGAATGCAAACAACGGTATCATCAGCCAGATCAGCCCGTATGCAGTGACCGAAACTATTGATCGCTTTGCAGCCATCCTTCAAGCAAAAGGCATCACCATTTTTGCCCGCATTGATCAACAGGCTGAAGCCGAAAAAGCCGGACTTAGCCTACCTCCGACGCAATTGTTGCTGTTTGGCAACCCGAAAGCCGGAACTCCCCTCATGGTTGCAGAACCAACGATTGCTCTGGATTTACCTCTGAAAGTCCTGGTATGGAAAGCGACTGACGGCAAGGTGTGGATGAGTTACAACGATCCCAATTACTTAAAACAGCGCTTTTCTCTCTCCGATGAGTTGGTGAAGAACATCGCTATCATTGCACCTTTAATTCATCAAGTACTTCTTTAATTAACTTATTTTTTGATTCAATTTAAATACTTGACTATTGATCCAATTTAAATTTCTCATGAAACTCATCTCTGTAAACATCGGACTGCCGCGTGAAGTGGCCTGGAAAGGGAAAATAGTTAGCACTGGAATTTTTAAAGAACCAGTTAGCGATCGCGTCATGGTGCGATCGCTCAATTTAGACGGTGATGGACAAGCCGATCTAACCGTTCATGGAGGAGCAGATAAAGCAGTGTATGTCTATCCGTTCGAGCATTACGATTACTGGCGAGGTGAATTGCCTGATATAGAAATGCCTCTAGGCATCTTTGGTGAAAATTTTACGACCACTGGACTCAGAGAAGAGGAAGTGAACATTGGCGATCGCTTTCATATCGGCACTGTAAAACTGATGGTCACACAACCTCGCTTACCCTGTTACAAACTGGGGATTCGGTTTGGACGACCTGATATCATTAAACGATTTCTTGCAAGTCGTCGAACCGGATTTTACTTTCGTGTTTTGCAAGAGGGCGAAGTCGGAGCCGGAGACACTTTAGAGTTGGTGAGCCGGGATAGCAACAATATTACTGTTGCTAATATCACTCAGCTTTATACTCGTGAGCAGAACAATCCAGAGTTACTTCACCAAGCTGCTCAACTTGAAGTCTTACCCGAAAGCTGGCGCGACTACTTTCAGGAGCGAATTGCACTAAGTTAAGATACAGCCCTTGCCCCAACTGGAACAAGCCTCCAGGCTGGAAAAGCATTCTCTGAGGCTTTGCTTCCACTTTTTTGACGAGAGGCAGCAGCCCATTCAGAATACGCCCCCAGTCTCCATAAATCTTTGGGCTTTTCTTAATGCCATTCCATTCAATACTTGTCGGTTAAGGGGAAAAGGGGAAGGGGAAAGGGGAAAGAAAAAACCTTTAACCTTTACCCTTTAACCTTTTACCCAAACCCAATGCCGAGTTAAAAATGCACAAAGCGTGCAGTATTGCCATTCCATTCAGCAACATTGTTTAATTTGGTCAAAGTCTAAATAGCAAATCGTTAAAAAGGACACCATGACAACTAAAAATGTAACCATTCCAGCTTTGTCTGGGGGGAGTTTTAGCGCCTATCTAGCAACACCCAGTACTCAGCCTGATGCAGGGATTGTGCTGATTCAAGAAATTCTTGGGGTCAATACTAATATGCGTCAAATTGCCGATGATTATGCTAAGTCCGGCTATTTGGTGCTTGTACCAGATTTATATTGGCGGCTGGAACCCGGTGTGCAACTTGATGCTGACGATAAGGATCAGTGGACTAAAGGTTTTGAGTTACTCCAAGCATTTGATGTGAATAGCGGCGTAGAAGACCTAAAGGCAAGTCTATCTTTTCTGCGACAGTATCCCAGCAGCACAGGCAAGGTCGGCAGCGTGGGTTTTTGTTTGGGCGGCAAACTGGCATATTTCATGGCAACACGTACTGATTCAGATGCCAATGTTAGTTACTACGGTGTTGACATTGACAAGAATTTAGCAGAGGCGACAAAGATTCAGAAACCGCTGATATTACATCTGGGTGAAAATGACGAGTTTGTTTCACCAACTGCTCAAGCGTCCATTCAGCAAGGAATGAAAGACAACCCCCTGGTAACAATCTATCGCTATGAAGGAGTGAGTCATGGGTTTAATCGCGTGGGTAGTTCCGCTTATCGCCAAGAAGCCGCAGAATTAGCGCGCGATCGCACATTGGCGTTTTTGAAACAGCATTTAGGCAGTGGTGTCAAGTCGCTTTGCTCCAATTAAAAATTAAAAATTATTAATTAAAAATTGCAATCAGTCGGGGCTTGAATCCACCACTGATAGCGTCGCGTTAGCGAGTCTGCGTCGCTGCATATCGCAGATGGTTTTTAAGAAAGAGAACGGTGAAAATCAACAAGCAAGGAGAAAACCATGAATATCAACAAGAATGACACCGCAGTAGTCGTCATCGATCCGCAAAACGATGTCTTGAGCGAAAAAGGGGTTTCCTGGGATTTGGTGGGTGAGAGTGTTAAGGATAACAATACAGTCGAGAACATCGAGCGAATCTTCAAAGCCGCAAAGCAGAATGAATTCGAGGTTTTTATTTCCCCTCACTATTACTACCCCACCGACCATAATTGGAAATTTGCCGGCAACCTAGAGCAAATGATGCTTGAGGTTAAGGAGTTCGATCGCCGTGGTGCGTTGAGCCTTGATGGATTCTTGGGATCGGGTGCTGACTGGCTCGATCGCTACAAGCCCTTCATTGAGGATGGGAAGACGATTGTGGCCAGTCCTCACAAAGTCTATGGGCCGCAAACTAACGACCTCGTTTTGCAACTGCGTAAACGCAACATCAGCAAAGTCATTATACTTGGAATGTTGGCAAATCTTTGTGTTGAAGCTCACCTACGCGAATTGCTCGAACAGGGATTTGAGGTTCTTGTTGTCAAAGATGCAACAGCAGCCCCTCGGCATCCGCAACTGGGTGACGGCTATAAGGCAGCACTGATCAACTTTGGCTATATCGCCAATGCAGTCCTTTCTACAGATGAAGTTGTAGCAGCAATGCAGTAATGTCAAACTCATCAATTTTACAAAACTTATGAAAACATCCGCGTTACTTCTTGCTCTGTCAATCAGTATCTTAGCTAATTTTTCCTTAAGAGCTTCTGCTGATTCTACTGCTGGCCTCATCCTGAGTACAAAATGCCAGGGTCGGTACGAAATCAATATTTGGCAGAATTATAATTCCGGTGAATTGCTCTATCGCGCGACCAGTCCCAACGGTAATTTAAGTTTGGGCAAAGGAACTAGGCAAGCGACAGAAGGTGTCCGAGTGTATAAGTTTCGCAGTGGAATTTATGAATATTGGGTGTGGGATGGCACGTTGGATAACCCGCAGTCTGGAACTTTAGAGGTGTATAAAAACAATCGGATCTTGATGAAGCAAGCTTGTAAAAAAAGTTGAATCCTAAGCACGGGTGTTATGAACTTTTTGGAAACCCAGCTAAGGCAAGCATCTTGAGTTACGCTCGCCAAATACGTTATTGCTAAAACCCTCTTAGTTAGCCAGTTTTTCTAAAATTCATAACAACTTTTAGAAATAGTATTCACC
>NZ_JACJSH010000108.1:0-11914 GCF_014698055.1 Nostoc sp. FACHB-133 | reverse complement strand
CGAGTTCTGTCAAAGAGATTGTTGTAGTGACCCATGCTACGAAGCGGTCTTTCTTGACCAAGGTTGGGACGGTCTACTACTATTTCTAAGATACAAGGTTGGTTTGTGACCATTTCGCCAATGCTGACTCACCGTTTACCAGAACTGTACACCGAACCCGATCGCTTTGCACCACCTCGTGAAAAAGATAAGAAACATCCCTTAGCATTAGTGGGTTTTGGTCATGGTTCGCACAGTTGTTTAGGTATGGAATTTGCTCAGATGGGAATGAAAATTGTGCTTTCCACACTACTTCGCAATTACGACTGGACAGTAAAACCGGATTATTCTGCGATCGCTCCAGTTCGCCAACCTTCTAAAATTAAAGATACTCTACAAGCATATATTGAGCCTTTGGTGATAAAGCATCCCTTGAATAGTAAAACATAAATCTTTGATGAAACAAATCGCTTTTGCGTCTCTACCCAGGTTGATACTGAAAGCGTTGATTTTGCTTAAGTTGATAGCATAAACAATCTTAAACTCCCATACGGTTTGGATAAGCATTTTTCACTTTCCTTGTGGTCTAGGTAAAGGGTAAAGGATGTATTTAAAACTTTCCCCTTTAACCGAACCGTATTGTCTTATGCCCCTACACCTGATAATCCAATACGGTTCAAAGCACTACTTGTACAAAATCATGGGTTTTGAGACGCGATAAATCGCCGTCTCTACGAGTGTTTTGGTCTTATCTGAACTGTATTGCCTGATAATCCACAAACTAAAATCCTAATTTCTCCAACACTGGCTTGGTGGAAACAACGTGCCGTTCTAAACCCAGTTCTTTTGGACTAACCCCAAGTGCTAAAGCAATCAACTGGGGTAAATGCAATACTGGTAAACCTAACTTTTGCTCAATTACCTTTTCCACCTCTGGCTGACGCGAGTCTAAATTTAAGTGGCACAGTGGACAAGGTGTAACTATACAGTCAGCACCAGATGTCAAAGCGTCCTGAATATGCATCCCCGCCATCTTGAAAGATTGGGTAGTGGCATAACTAGCAAGAGGCCAACCACAACATTGTGTCCGGCCTCGGTAATAAATTGGTGTTGCACCCACCGCCCGAAACATATTTTCCATCGCTTCTGGTTGGAACGGGTCGTCATAAGGCATGGATTTTTGGGCGCGGAGGAGATAACAGCCATAAAAAGCCGCGCATTTTAATCCAGTTAACTTCCGGGTGACACGTTTGGTAATTTCCTCTAAACCGTAATCTGTCACCAAAGCGTAGAGAAGATGTTTAACGTCAGTACTGCCACGATAAGGCGAACAGCCTTCTTTATGCAGCAAGCCATTAACCTGTTCAATGTATGTAGGGTCAGAAGTCTGACATTCTTTCAGGTGTTCGTTGACATGACCAATAACACCTTGACAAGTACTGCAATGGGTAAGTAAAGGCAAATTTAATTCTTCTGCTAGGGCGATATTTCTAGCATTGACTGTATCTTCTAACAGTTGAGAATCTTCTTTAAATGTGCCCGAACCACAGCAAGCAGCTTTTTTAAGTTCAACCAATTCAATACCTAGTGCTTTGGTAAGGGCTTGAGTTGACTGGTAAAGTTCCCGACAGGCCCCTTGAGCAACACAACCAGGGAAATAAGCGTACTTGAGTTTGAGTGTCTGAGATAGCATAGAGGTATATTTGGGTTAGAGCGATCGCTCTAAACAATAACTGTTTTATTACTTCCTTGTTAGCACCAAAATTATGATGTTTGACCTTCAGCGATTCTTTAACCATCTAGGTTCAAAGCCGCAGCGTCTAAATATTCTGATTGCTAGCAAGGCTGTAAATACCGATCGAGACATTGTAAAAAAATTTAGCAATAATTGACAATAAAAGCATTTACACTGTATCGGCGATGGCGTAGCCCGCTCCCAGAAACAACTGTTCCCAGAAAATTTACCCTATTCTTTTGAGGAACAGGAGAGGTTTTCTAACAGAAAAACTCTTGGTAGTATACGGGCGATCGCGCTTGACGATAAGATGTATATGCTCAAAACAATGTCTTCTCTAAAGAGTAGATCCTAGCAACTGGTTAAGGACTTTTATTATTTATGAGCCAAACGGAACTTTTTGAAAAGGTCAAGAAAATCGTCATCGAACAACTGAGTGTTGAAGATGCTTCCAAAATCACTCCACAAGCTAAGTTTATGGAAGATTTAGGAGCTGATTCCCTGGATACTGTTGAACTCGTGATGGCTTTGGAAGAAGAATTTGATATCGAAATTCCCGACGAAGCTGCCGAGCAGATTGTATCGGTTCAAGACGCAGTAGATTACATCAATAACAAAGTTGCTGCATCAGCTTAAAAAAGTTTTGAGTCTCTGTTCGCCCTTGCAGTCTCCTATTAGGAGAAGTTCAGATGGCTTTGTCTCGCTCCCTCTGGGCGTTTATGGCAAAAACCACTGCTTTGACTTTTAACTGAGTGCTGAACAGTTAAAAGTTTAGGAGTTAGAGTTTTCGGAGGCAAAAGTTCGGAGTTTTCTCCATCTTTGGGTGCTTCCAAAACTCAGAACTCAGGACGGGCTAAACCCTAGCTATCTGCTAACATAACTCAGCACTGTTTAATGCCTGCTGCTTTTTCGCCACCTTTAACTGAATCATGACAGATCATACACGTAAACGCGTTGTTGTAACTGGTGTTGGCGCGATTACACCGATAGGTAACACAGCAACAGAATATTGGGATGGATTATTGAGTGGACGCAATGGCATTGACTACATCACATTTTTTGATGCGTCTAGCCATGATTGCCGCATTGCTGGTGAGGTAAAAAACTTCGATCCACATGATTACTTGGAGCGCAAAGATGCCAAGCGCATGGATCGATTTGCCCAATTTGGGGTTTCAGCAGCAAAACAAGCTATAGCTAACGCGCAGTTAGTTATTAATGAACTGAATGCAGAACAGGTAGGTGTCATGATCGGTTCTGGCGTTGGCGGCATTAAGGTATTAGAAGACCAGCAAACGATCTACCTCAACCGTGGGCCCGATCGCTGTAGTCCATTTATGATACCGATGATGATCGCTAATATGGCAGCAGGATTGACGGCAATTCACACGGGTGCTAAAGGCCCTAATTCCTGCCCTGTAACTGCCTGCGCTGCTGGATCTAATGCTGTAGGCGATGCGTTCCGCTTAATTCAAGGGGGATATGCCAAAGCAATGATTTGCGGCGGAACAGAGGCAGCTGTGACACCATTATCAATGGCTGGGTTTGCTGCCTGCAAAGCCCTTTCTTTTCGCAATGACGATCCGGCTCATGCTTGCCGCCCCTTTGACCGCGATCGCAACGGATTTATATTAGGTGAAGGTTCAGGAATTTTAATTCTAGAAGAACTGCAACACGCCCTAAGTCGCGGCGCTCACATTTATGCCGAAATGATCGGCTATGGTATGACCTGTGACGCATACCATATCACTTCCCCCGTCCCTGGCGGATTAGGTGCAGCGAGAGCCATAGAACTGGCGCTCAAAGATGCTAGTATAACTCCCGAACAAATTAGCTATATTAATGCCCACGGCACTAGTACCCCGGCGAATGATTCAACTGAAACCTCAGCCATCAAAAAAGCCTTGGGAGAACACGCCTATAAGGTGGCAATTAGCTCGACTAAATCGATGACAGGTCATTTATTAGGCGGTTCTGGAGGTATTGAAGCTGTGGCAACAGTACTGGCGATCGCTAATGACCAAATTCCACCGACAATTAATCTGGAAAATCCCGATCCAGAATGTGACTTAGATTACGTGCCTAACTACAGCCGCGCTCAAAAAGTCGAGGTGGCAATATCCAATTCTTTTGGGTTTGGCGGTCATAATGTCACACTGGCTTTTAAGAAATACGTTTAAAAGAAGTCAGGAGGTAGGAGGCAGAAAGCAGAAGGCAGAAGGCAGAATTCAGAATTCTGAATTCAGTAGTTTAATCTGACTCTGCTCGTTTGCCCAATGCCCCATGCCCAATGCCCAAAGTATCAGAAATATCATTCCGATATAACTTAAGCGTTCAGCATGACCCAATTATCAGCTTGATTTATCACCATAAACTCAGGAGATCCCGCTTGTCCATCGACAAGCGGGAGTGGGATGATGAGGATACTGTGGGGAATCTAAAATAACCCCAGCAAGAGAAGCTACGAAGAGTGCTAACCCGTCGTTAAAAACAAGAGATTATGACTGTTGCAACCCAATCCGCCAAAGAATTGTCCGTCGAAGAACTGGCTATTAACTCGATCCGCTTCTTGGCTATTGATGCCGTAGAAAAGGCAAAATCGGGACATCCAGGACTACCAATGGGCGCGGCTCCGATGGCTTTTGTCCTCTGGGATCGCTTTTTGAAGTTTAATCCCAAAAATCCCAAGTGGTTTAACCGCGATCGCTTTGTCTTGTCTGCCGGTCATGGCTCGATGTTGCAGTACGCCCTACTGTACCTGACAGGCTACGATAGCGTCACCATTGAAGATATCAAACAATTCCGTCAATGGGGTTCTAAAACTCCTGGACACCCAGAAAACTTTGAAACCCCAGGCGTGGAAGTCACAACTGGGCCCTTGGGTCAAGGAATTGCTAATGGAGTTGGTTTAGCGATCGCAGAAGCGCATCTTGCCGCTAAATTTAACAAACCTGATACCAAAATTGTTGACCATTACACCTACGTAATTTTAGGTGATGGTTGCAACATGGAAGGTATTTCTGGTGAAGCTGCTTCTTTCGCAGGACACTTGGGATTAGGCAAACTCATCGCTCTGTACGACGACAACCACATTTCCATCGACGGTTCCACAGATGTAGCATTCACCGAAGATGTTTCCAAGCGGTTTGAAGCTTACGGTTGGCACGTTCTCCACGTTGAAGACGGCAATACCGATTTAGCAGCGATCGCCAAAGCAATTGAAGAAGCTAAATCTGTCACCGATAAACCATCAATGATTAAGGTGACAACCACAATTGGTTATGGTTCTCCCAACAAACAAAACACTGCTGGTATTCACGGTGCTGCTTTGGGTGGCGACGAAATAGCCTTGACTCGGAAAAATTTGGGTTGGGAATACGAGCCTTTTGATGTTCCACAAGAAGCTCTCAACCACACACGCAAAGCAGTTGAACGCGGCGCAGGTTACGAAACCGAATGGAACAAAACATTTGCCGACTACAAAGCTAAGTATCCCCAAGAAGCAGCTGAATTTGAACGCTACCTAAGCGGCAAGCTACCTGATGGTTGGGATAAGGTACTACCCACCTACAGCCCCGAAGACAAAGGACTACCCACTCGTAAACACTCAGAAACTTGCCTTAACAAACTGGCGGCGGTTTTACCTGAATTGATTGGTGGTTCGGCTGACTTAACCCACTCCAACTTGACCGAAATCAAGGGTAAGGGCGACTTCCAAAAAGGGCACTACGAAAATCCCAACATCCACTTTGGTGTGCGGGAACATGCTATGGGCGCAATCTGTAATGGTATCGCGCTGCACAGTTCAGGATTAATTCCCTACGGTGCTACCTTCTTAATCTTCACAGATTATATGCGTGCTGCCATCCGCTTATCCGCCCTTTCTCAAGCTGGTGCGATTTGGGTGATGACTCACGATTCCATCGGGCAAGGTGAAGATGGGCCCACACACCAACCCATTGAAACTCTAGCTTCCTTGCGAGCTATTCCTAATTTATTAGTGTTTCGTCCCGCAGACGGTAACGAAACCTCTGGTGCTTATAAAGTAGCGATCGAGAAAGCGAAGCAAAACGCTCCATCTCTATTGGCATTCACTCGTCAAAACGTCCCCAACTTGGCAGGTACATCGATTGAAGGTGTAGCGAAGGGTGGATACACCGTAGTAGATAGCGAAGGTACACCTGAAATCATCTTGATTGGTACTGGTTCAGAATTGAGCCTCGCCGTCGGCGCAGCCGAAAAACTCAAGGCTGAAGGTAAGAAAGTCCGTGTTGTCTCCCTACCTTCATGGGAACTCTTTGAAGCACAGGATGCAGCTTATAAAGAGTCTGTTCTACCAAAAGCAGTCACCAAGCGTTTGTCTGTAGAAGCTGGTAGCAGTTTCGGTTGGCACAAATACGTGGGTACTGAAGGCGATTGCGTTAGTATCGATCGCTTTGGTGCTTCGGCTCCAGGCAATGTTTGTCTAGAGAAGTTTGGCTTTAGCGTTGATAATGTGTTAGCTAAGGCTAAACAATTGTTGGGTTAATAGCAACAGAATATTCTCAAAGTTTTGTGAGGTGGGCATCTTGCCCGCCTTTTTTTTATGCAGTTTTTATGCAGAGGGAGATTGTTCATATAGCAATCGCCAAGGCAGCGCTCTTTTCTACTAACCTTTAGATTCAGTTTATAAATAGCTTCTTAGTCAAGATTCAGTGGTGAGAGATCCTTGAGGATAGTCAACAGATGAAATGAACACTTTCTGCGAATAAACTTGTTTAATCGAGAGAACTATACAAAATTTCCATAAATTTAATTTATTAATATTGTAAACTTTCGTAGATGTACTTAATTTTTACCAGATACTGCAAAACTTTATTTACCATTATTCGGGTAATCTAGTATGGAAATAATTGAAAATCTAGCTGAGTGTGAATTCACTCTTTTTCCTGAATTAGTTAGAGTTTTTCAAAATGCTACTTAGTTACGGTGAAGTAGCATATAATTCTGGCTCATAAATAATACTAGTTAAATTAAACACTTGTAACTGATGTTTTTTCGTATAAATCAATAATTGAACAAATTTTTGATCTGTGTGCTTTAATAGTGGGCGGCTTTTGTTCGTTCATGAATTTTCATCACACAAAACGATCACCGATGCTCCTCACACACAAAGAAAACATTTTAAAATTTAGCTGGCTTCTACCCAGCTTCTTCAGCTTGTTCCTGTTTGGTTCCACTGTCAAAGCTGCTGCGATCGCTAATTGGCATTTTGATAGCAATCGTAATCATGTAGATTTTACGACAGACGAGAATATTCAACCCAAAGTACAATTAGTTACCAATCCAACCCGTCTGGTAATTGATTTACCTGGAGTCAAACTAGGATATCCACAGACTAGTCAAAGAGTGGGGTTAGTAATTAAAGACATTAGCATCGGGCAGTTTAATGCAGATACTACCCGTATGGTCGTTACCTTAGCACCTAATTACACTTTCGACTTAGCACAGGTGAAGTTGCAAGAGGAATCTCTCAATCATTGGTCTGTGCAGTTACCCAAGCCGATACAATTAACTGCAACCCGGCCAAACATTTTAGAAATAACTCCGACTCAATCGAGTATTTCTCCAACAGTAAGTGATAATAGCACTCTGTTTGCTGGCGTAATTCCTATGCATTCACCGATGAAAGCGCTGGAACCGCAGATTAAAGCCTTGATGAATCGTTACAGCTTCCTGAAAACAGGAATGTTTTTCCTGGATTTGGATACTGGGGATTATTTGGATGTTGGGGGCGATCGCGTTTTCCCAGCAGCTAGTACGATTAAATTGCCAATTCTCATTGCCTTTTTCCAAGATTTGGATGCGGGTAAAGTCACCCTTCAGGAAAACCTGACTATGCGACGTGACTTAGTAACCAATGGTTCTGGAACTATGCAGTATGAGCGAGTTGGCAAGAAGTATACAGCTTTGGAAACCATCACTAAGATGATTACCATTAGTGATAATACCGCCACCAATATGGTTATCGATCGCTTAGGTGGAGCTACAAAACTAAATCAGCGCTTCCGTAACTGGGGATTGAAAGACACAGTAATTCGGCATCTTTTGGCTGACTTGAGAGGAACCAACACCACAAGTTCTCAAGATATGGCGCGGGTGCTGGCTTTAGTTGTGAATAACAAGCTAGTTTCTCCACAAAGTCGAGAGCAAGCTTTGGATATTCTGCGTCATACTACAATTCACACACTGCTTCCCGCAGGTTTGGGGAAAGGTGCAGTCATAGCCAACAAAACCGGAGATATTGGGTTTCTCATCGGCGATGCCGGATTTGTGACTATGCCAAATGGAAAACGTTATTTAGCGGCTATCTTCGTCACACGTCCCTATAAAGACACTAGGGGGAGGGACTTTATTCGTCAAGTTTCCCAACTAGTTTACGATTATCTGAATCAAACAAATCCAGTCGCTGCGGTTGGTTCGTCTAACAGTGCTACGAGATAGAAGACGCGATCTGTTACTTTAAGCGAAGTAGGGGCACAAGGCCTTGCGCCCCTATACCCCAGTTAATCATTGGGGTTTATTTATTGCTGCTGTTACTCTAAATAAAAAACCCCGCCTGATGGCGGGGAAAAATAAAGTTCTAAATTATCAATGGATAGTCAACAGTCTAGAAGGTGAAAGTTGTTCTGAGTGTACCGATAATTGCATCATCGTTAGCGCTGTTTTGACCAGGAGAGGTCAACCAAATTACGCCAGGGGTAATAGAGATGTTATCCGATACGCGATATTTGTAGAAGCCTTCAAAGTGATATGGTATATCATTACCAGCAGCAACACCTGTTCGGTTAAAGGAGTAGGGTTCTGCACCTGCAAAAATACCTAAAACGTTACCCTTTTTACCGAAATCAGGTAAGGCTACCCCTAAACCATAGCTCCAAGCTTCATAATCATCACCTACACCGAAGCCAGTCACATCGTGGTAAGAGACGAAGCCACTAACTGATAGTTTGTCGCTGGGTCTAAACGCAGCTGACACACCGTAGGAGTTGCTGGAACCTGCACCTAGTAGAGTGTTTGCTTGTCCAGTACCTACTGCAACAATATCTCCATCTGTCGTAGAACCAGAGTTAAATAAAGCACCACCTGCGCTATATCCGTGGACGTAGGTAGCAGCTAAAGCCAAGCGATCGCCAACACTAAAGTTCAACTGTCCTAAAGCAGCATAATCGCCGTTGGTCAGACCGGAACTTAGAGCAGGATCATTAGCTTGTGATGCCAAGTAACCAGCAGTGATTGAGCTATTTCCCAAAAGACCCTGACCTCTACCAAGAGGTAGATTGAGCGCTATACCTGCACCGCCACCAATCCGATAGATGGGACTTTCAGAAGCAAAGGTGGATAAAGCGCCGTTACCGCCATCAGTGTTGTCGAAAAAGTAAGGATTGTTGACAGCAGCATAATGGCTGTGTCGTCCACCACTGGCTGCCAAGTATACATTGGCTGGGCCTACGGGAACTTCATAGGTCAATCGGTCTATCCGAACAGCGTTGTTACCAGTGCTACCAACTTCAAATGTTTGTGTGCCTTCAGCAGTGTTGATCGCACCACCAGCGTTATCAAATTGTGTGAAAGCTGTCGCATTCCCTGCTGCGAGACGAGTATGTAAAACGTCTCTACCAGTGAAGCTGGTTTGCAAGTCTAAACGTACTCGATCTTGGAAGACTGTATTGTTATTGTCACCAGTGTTACCGCCAAACACATCAGTAACGGCAAAAATCGCTTCACCGACTAGTTTTGTGGTGGTGGAGAACTGATTGGCTTCCAATTCAGCAGTCCGCGCTTCTAGGGAATCTACGCGACCGCGTAGGGTTGCCAATTCTGCGGAAAATTCTTCTTGTAAACGCTGTAGGGTAGCTAAATCTTGTTTCGTCACCAAGTCAGCTGTTGCTGTGGCAATCAACTCGTTAACGCGATCCAAACAGGCGTTCAAACCAGCAGCAAATTCATAACGGGTCAAAGCACGATTACCACGGTAAGTGGCATTCGGATAACCTGCAATACAACCATAGCGTTCAACCAAGGACTGCAATGCTTGGAATGCCCAGTCAGTGGGTTGTACGTCAGAAAATTGCGAAACTGATGTTACTTGAGACTGAGAGTTATTTTGGTTGCCTTCGTTGCTGTAACGATTAACTTGATCTATCGTTGTTTGAGCCAACAATTCTGGCTGTTGGGCAACTTCAGCTACACCTGCTTGTTTTGCTGGTGATAGTTCAGTGGTTGTGTTTGGAGCCGCAATTGCTGTTGTCGAAACTAACAATGTTGCTCCCAAAACTGCTGGGCTAACCACTAAGGATTTCCATAATAGATTAGACATTTTTTCTTTACTCCTCACACCTTGTTTAGATAATTGGTTTCGTTCCACCTAATTCTCGAAAATGCGACATCTCATCGAAACCTATGGATGAGGCATAATTGCCACTACTACAATTTTAGTTTTTGCAAAGCTAATAAACGATTAACCTGGGGTTAAAAACTGATGTGATTAACTTATGCAAAAACATATCTTTATATCATAACATTATAAAACATCTGATCTAGATGGCAATATTGGAGCGATCGGCTTAATAACTGTCACACATAGCTGTCTATATATATAAGCAGGGAGTAAAGTTTAGGGCATTTAGTTCCTACTTGGCTAAATTGCTGAAAGTCTTCTATACTTAGCATCTTGCAGATAAAAATCACTTTTTACACTTAGCCTGTAGAAATTGCACACCAGTTGAAATCCACTGGCTCGGCCATAACAAACATAGCAAAGCCTTTCAGAAGGGTCGTTGCCTGGTATATTTTGGAATAAAAAACAAAATCAGGAATCAAGGTTGTTGAAACCCGCGAACTTTCAAGAAAAACGCATACCCTTACTCTCAATCAAGCTACGGGTTAGTTTTCCCTCATGAGTACAGATAGGCGTGTTTTGTCTTTGTCGCTGTTACTTTACAGTCGCCTGGTGCAAGATATCAGAAGAAATCACTTATTTAATTTGGGAAATCGTCTGTGCTACATCAAAGTCTGCCTGTGTTAGTCCGCCTGCATCATGGGTTGTGAGTGTAATCTTCACTTTGTTGTAGGAAATCTCTATGTCTGGATGATGTCCTGCTGATTCCGCTGGTTCCACCAGTTTGTTGACGAACTCAATTGCTTGGATAAAATCCTTGAATGTGCGAGTAATATACAACTTAGATTCTTCGACAGTCCAACCTGACAAAACTTTTGCCTGCTCTTGAATTTCCGTTTCTGTGAGTAGTTGTGTCATCTCAAAAAATTCCTACTTATATATTTGTTACATCTTGCATTTGACAGAAATAGACCCATTTAATTTTCCACACATAAACTATGGGAAGATCAGCTAATGCCTAATGCGTGTGTGTATATTTAAATCAGGCTTGGTAAATAAATGCTGTAGCTCACATCAGGCCATACACCAAGGTTTGATGCAAGATATTTTTAATTTTAAGAAAACTTAAACGCATTGACTTTATCCATCGCCTGTATTGCTATCTAAGTTTTAAAAAGTCACCCATAAAAAACTATCCGCTCTGATTTGGATCGGATGATCTAAATCAGAGCGGTCTAGCGGGTCTTCAGGTTGCAACCAGACTGCCGGAAGGAACTCCGAGCTTGCCTAGCTACTTGAGCTAACTTAGTATCTCAAAGATGACTAAGGCTAACTTTTAGAGAACAGCCCCGGCACACAGCCGGCTAACTGCAACCTGATGACCCACGCATTTACTACTTTCTATCATGGGCATCACCTCCTTATTGCCTAAGCGGTCTTAGTTTTAAAAGGGCAGAGTATTTACTCTGGGTTTATAACCTTCACCTAACATAACACATAAATTTAGAGATATTAGCTATATATAAAAAAATCTCCCGCCTTTTGGTGGGAGATGACTGGAGAATGGGGAATATTGACACTTTTTTAGCTTATGCCAAGGAGATTATTTAATCTGGCTGATGTCAATTTTCGGCAACCATACAACTGATTCAAGTCATGGTCAGCTTTTAATATTACAGAGCATTACCGCGAGGTAGAACTTCTTCAGGGAATACAAACTGTTCGTGGGGTTGATCTTGAGGAGCCATCCAAGCGCGGATACCCTCGTTCAGCAAAATGTTTTTGGTATAGAAGGTTTCAAACTCAGGGTCTTCCGCCGC
>NZ_JACJSH010000107.1:0-12752 GCF_014698055.1 Nostoc sp. FACHB-133 | reverse complement strand
TGTTAATACTGCTTAAAAAGTATAAATAAATTTATACTACTGGGAAAATGATTTAGTGATCGCTTGTTTTTTACTGGATCTGACGAAACCGCATAGCTCCCTGTGCTGATTACTAGCCGCGAAAAGCCTGATGAAATTGCGGCCTTAGCTGGAGAAATTTTGCCTGTGCGATCGCTACAATTAACAGGACTGAATGCAGAGGCTCAGGAAATTCTCACGATTAAGGGGCTGTCTGTATTTGAACAAGAAAGTCAGCAGTTAATTGAGCTATACAGTGGTAATCCCCTAGCACTAAAAATCGTCGCTACCGCAATTAAGGATTTATTCGGTGGTAATGTTGCAGAATTTCTAGCGGCGGGTATTTCTAGCTTTAATAGCATCCGCGCCTTACTGAGCCAGCAGTTTGAACGCCTGACTGAAACCGAAAAAAGCGTCATGTACTGGTTAGCGATTAACCGCGACGGCGTATCGTTGTATGAATTGGAAGATGATATTTACCCTAAGCTACTCAAACATCAACTTTTAGAAGCAGTGGAATCCATACTCCGGCGTTCTTTGATGGAACAGAGTCTTATCGGGTTTACCCAACAACCCGTAATTATGGAGTATGTCATTGAAAAATTAGTAGAGCAAGTGTCTGCCGAAATTGTTGTAGGGGCGCACAGTAGTTCTACCCTACCAATAACCCACGCCCTTCTCAAAGCGACGGCGAAAGATTATATCCGAGATGCACAAATTAGATTAATTGTCAAACCCATAATTGCAGAATTGTTGCGGCAATTGGGCAGCAAAAAAGCGATCGCACAACAATTAATGCAAATATTGACTACACAGCGTGAGCAAGCATCCCTAGAATCAGGCTATTTAGCTGGAAATATTCTCAACCTGTTGCATCATTTAGGCACTGATTTGAGTGGTTATGACTTTTCGCAGTTACCGATTTGGCAAGCTGACCTCAGAGGAGTAACGTTACATCACGTAAATTTTGCCAATGCAGATTTCTCTAAATCAGTTTTCACGCAAATTTTTGGCAGCATTTTGTCAGCAGCATTTAGTCCAGACGGAGAATTTTTGGCAACGGGTGATGATAATGGCGAGGTGCATCTGTGGCAAATTGTAGATGAAGAGTTGCGCCTAACTTTGAAAGGTCATACCCTTCCAGTAAAATCACTATATTTCAGTCTCGATGGTGAAACTTTAATTACTCACAGCGCTGACCAGACAATTAAGTTTTGGGATGTGAATAGTGGACAAGCGGTGAGAACTTTACAAAGGTATACTAGCCAAGTTTTGGCGATCACTTGTACTGCCATAGGTAGTATTCTCGTAAGTCAAGGTAGAAATCAAAGCGTCAGTCTGTGGGATATGACCACAGGTAAATCTTTGGCAACATTACAAGAAGAAACTAATCAGATCCAAGTTGTCGCACTGAGTCCAAATGGCGGGCTTTTGGCGACAGCAGGTAAGGATGAACCCATCAGGTTGTGGAATGCACAGACAGGGGAATGTCTGCATAGTTTATATGGTCATCGAGAAAATATCCAATGTCTTGCTTTTAGCACAGGTAAAATCTTAGCCAGTGGTAGCGCTGACCATACAGTGAAGCTTTGGGATATTGAAACGGGGCAGTGCATTACTACATTATTAGGGCATAGCAGCCCGATTTTATCGCTCAGTTTTAGTACAGATGGATTAATTATTGCTAGTAGCAGCGCCGATAAAACTATCCGGCTGTGGGATATTACTACAGGACAATGTTTGAGAGTTTTGTCAGGTCATGAAAATTGGGTGCGAACAGTAGTATTTAATGTTGATAGTGCCGTGCTTGCCAGTGGAGGTGATGACCAAGTAATTCGGTTATGGGATACTACCACAGGGCAATGTATCAGAACACTACAGGGATATACCAACCAGATATCATCTGTTAGGTTTAGTACCAATGCTCAAATTATTGCAAGTGGCAGTAACGACCAATTAATTCGGCTGTGGGATGCAACTACAGGACAGTGTATAAAAACATTGGCTGGGCATACAAATCATATTTTAGCGATCGCATTTCATCCCCATCAAGCAATTCTTGTCAGTAGTAGTGCTGACCAAAGCGTTAAATTATGGAATATTGAAACTGGGCAATGCCTACAAAGTTTAACACAACACCAGCAAACAGTCTGGTCAGTGGCTTTTAGTCCCAATGGACAAGTATTTGCAAGTGGCGGTGCAGATCAAAACGTGAGAATTTGGAATGCAGAAACAGGAGAGTGTCTTGATATTCTCCAAGGACATACCAATGCGGTTTTATCTGTGGCTTTCAGTCCCATTGAGCAAATTATAGCAACCGCTAGTGCTGACCAAAGCATCAGAATTTGGGATTTGAGAACTGGAGAATGTCTGCAAATTTTCCAAGGACATACCAATGCGGTTTTATCTGTGGCTTTCAGTCCCATTGAGCAAATTATAGCAACCGCTAGTGCCGATCAAACCGTGAGAATTTGGGATCTGAGAACTGGGCAATGTCTTAAAATCCTGCAAGAACATACTAGTCAGGTTTTATCAGTAAGTTTGAGCCAGGGCGGACAAACTCTTGTCAGTAGCAGCGCTGACCAAACAATCAAACTCTGGGCTGTGAATACAGGTAAATGTCTCAAGACATGGCGCGGACATACCAGCCAAGTATTATCTGTAACTTTCAGTTTTGATGGGCAAATTATTGCAAGTAGCAGTGCTGATGAAACCATTCGGCTGTGGAGTGTCAACACTGGGGAGTGTGTGCAAATATTGAGAGCAAAGCGTCCCTACGAAGGGATGAATATCACAGGGACAGTTGGCTTAACACAAGCAGAACGAGGAACAATCACAGCACTGGGAGCAATTGAAAACGGAGGTGAAATCAGCAGATGAGCCAAAGTAAGTTTTCAAACTTAGTAAAAAATGTACCCCTCCGTAGCGTCCTTGTGGTGCCATTTTTGCTACAAATCTCCCTGGCTGTAGGATTAACAGGGTATTTATCTTTCCGTAACGGGCAAAGGGCAGTTAACGAAGTAGCCAGCGAGTTACGCCAGGGAATTGCCAACCGAGTAGAACAGGACTTACAAACTTTCTTATCTACCCCGCATCAAGTACTGGATGCCAACCAAAAAGCCTTGCAGTTTGGGCTGTTAAATATGCAGGATATCACTGCCTGGGAACCATATTTAATGCAGCAATTAGAAATTTTTCCGCCTGCTGTTGCCATTGCTGTCAGTAATCAACAACGAGAACACCTATCGATAGAAAAGCTAAATAATGACGAATTTTTGGTGAAAAAATCGGGAAAGTTAAGCAATTACGACCTCTACAGCTACAAAATCGACAGTCAAGGTAAACGTATTCAATTACCAGAGGTGGTTAAAAATTTCGATCCGCGATCGCACCCTTTTTATAAAACCGCAGTTAAGCAACGCAAATTCAGTTTTAGTCAAATCTACGCACCTCTAACAGAGAAAACACTACGTATAAGTGCATCTGTACCTATCTACAACTCCCAAGGCAAACTCTTGGGAGTCAACAGTACTTTGACAAGTGTCTCAGATATTGGCAAATACCTGCGAAATATCAAGGTAGGTAAGTCGGGACAGATTTTTATTGTAGAGCGATCGGGACTATTAGTAGCAGCTTCTACAGGCGAACAACCCTATCTAATCAAAGGTGGTGAAACCATCAGATTAACCGCATCCCAAAGTAGTAATTCTTTAACTCAAGCCACATCAAAATATTTAGCCAGCAAATTTGGCAATTTAAATCAAATCAATAGTTTACAAGAATTAGACTTTTCTTTTGCAGGTAAACGGCAGTTTCTAGAAATCCAGCCGTTTCAAAGGGAACCAAATGTCAACTGGTTGATTGCGGTGGTTGTCCCGGAAGCAGACTTCATGGGGCAAATCCATCGCCACACGCAAATTACAATACTGCTATGCTTAGTAGCCTTCATACTAGCCACGGCGCTAGGAATCCTCACAACTAGCTGGATTGCCCAACCTATTCTGCTCTTGAGTCGTGCGGCTAAAGCTTTAGCAGAAACAGCCACCACCGCCAATTTCCCTAATGAAGAAGAATCAACCGTCATCGTCCAAGGTATTACAGAACTGGAAATGTTGGCTCAGTCCTTTAACCAGATGTCCCAACAGTTACGAGCATCCTTTGAAGAATTAGAATTGCGAGTTGAACAGCGAACTCAAGAATTACAACAGGAAATTCAAGAACGTATCCACAATGAACAACAACTGCGCCAGCATAGTCAAGCATTAGCAGAATTGGCAAAGCACAGGGCGATTTCTGAAGGAGATTTGCAAACAGCATTTCAACTGATTACAGAGAAAGCTGCCAAAGCTTTAGAAGTAGAACGAGTGAGCATTTGGCTTTATAATAGCGATCGCGCCAAACTACAATGTGTAGACCTCTACGAAAATAGCCAAAATAGACATTCAGCAGGTTTAGAACGCAACCGAGCCGACTATCCTATGTACTTTGAAGCACTAGCAAACGCCCGTACTATTACTGTTAATGACACTCGTAACGACCCACGAGTACAGGAATTTTGGCATGAATTCCTAGAACCGCAAAATATTGTTTCTTTGATGGATGCGCCAATTTGGGTTGGCGGTGAGGTGGTGGGTATGGTGTTTAACGAACAGGTTGGCATTATCCGTCAGTGGGAACTAAGTGAGCAAAATTTTGCCGGGTCGATTACTGACTTTGTGGCCTTAACATTGGAAGTGTGCGATCGCCAACGCGCAGAAGTTGCATTACGCCAAGCCAAAGAAGCTGCTGAAGTTGCTAACTTAGCCAAAAGTACTTTCTTGGCGAATATGAGTCACGAATTGCGGACTCCTCTCAACTCAATTTTAGGCATTACGGAAGCACTTCAAGATGAGGTGTGTGGGCCGCTAACAGAAGAACAAAATAAGTCTCTAAGTACACTTGAAAGTAGTGGTAAACACTTACTAGAGTTAATCAACGACATCCTCGACCTTGCCAAAATTGAATCAGGTAAGATGGAACTAGAATTGTCTCCTACATCTGTGCGGGGATTGTGCGAATCTAGCCTTACCTTCGTCAAACAACAAGCATTCAAGAAAAATATTCGGCTTAACACCCGAATCTCTGAAGATATAGAGAAAATCTTAGTTGATGAGCGCCGTATCCGGCAATTACTGATTAATCTGTTAAGTAATGCTGTGAAATTTACTCCAGATGG
This sequence comes from Nostoc sp. FACHB-133, assembly GCF_014698055.1. Classification (NCBI taxonomy): domain Bacteria; kingdom Bacillati; phylum Cyanobacteriota; class Cyanophyceae; order Nostocales; family Nostocaceae; genus Nostoc; species Nostoc sp. FACHB-133. The sequence goes on along the minus strand of NZ_JACJSH010000107.1, from coordinate 7,519 downwards.
TGGCGAAGTTTGGGTAGAAATGCAAACACAAATAGATGCAACCAATAATCAAATGAAGGCAATTCAATTTAGTGTAGTGGACAGTGGCATTGGCATTACACCCGAAAACCTGGCCAATCTATTTCAACCTTTTGTTCAAGTAGAAAGTTCTTATACTCGTCGCTATGCCGGTACTGGCTTAGGTTTATCCCTAGCACGGCGGATTGCGGAACTACATAGCGGTAGTATAGCTGTTGAGAGTGAAGTTGGTAAAGGTAGCCGATTTACAGTCACGCTACCGTGGAGAGAGATTGAGAACAAGGAAAAAGCAGAAGTTGAGATTCAGACAGAAGAAGTTGTAGAGGCTCAAAATATCGCCCCATCTTCTCAACGTTTGATTCTTCTGGCAGAAGACAACGAAGCAAATATTTTAACAATTAGGCAATATTTAGAGGCTTATGGTTATCAGATTGTAATAGCAAATAATGGATACGAAGCAGTAGCGATCGCCAAAGCACAGCGACCAAATTTAATTTTGATGGATGTGCAAATGCCAGAAATGGATGGTTTAGAAGCAACTCGCCAAATTCGCGCAGATGCAGATATTGCCCACATCCCAATTATTGCCCTGACTTCCTTTGCCATGCGATCGGATCGAGAACAAATCCTAGCTGTTGGCGTAGATAGCTACATGGCAAAACCCGTAATTTTAAAGGAGTTAGTTGCAGAAATTGCTAAATATTTATCGAATAAAAAACAAATAAATTAATACATCTCTCTTAAAGACTATTAAACAGCTATCAATAACTGTAAAATCGGAGAAAAATATATAATTTTAGCTATCTTGCTTAGAATGTGTTTCTACAGATTTCAGTTTTTTTAAACCACGTTTAAATATCATTACGAAGATGAAACTAAGGACAAAACTGATGACTAATAAAATCGCTATATAGGGAATGCAATTAACTTGAGTTGTACTCCATGAACACAAGAAAATTAGAAAACTTATCCCCAAAATGCTTAATGCAATTAGGCTCAATATCCCAATACCACCAACAAATAAAAGAGAATATGCAAGAGTTTTCTTTTTGTTCATGAATAAAGGTTAGCAATCAAAATAGAGACGGATCTAAACCAATAATTGATATTTTTCTTGAGCCAGATTGTAAAGGGGTCGCCAAATCAAGCGATTGGTCAACACTACTAACAAAGACATGACTACAGTCGAAGCTAATAATAGAGAAAAATTACCTGTAGCTGTGGCATGAGAAATCGTTGATCCCAATCCTGAAGTACTAATTACTCGCCCTTGAAATGTGACGTATTCACTAACGATACTAGCATTCCAAGCACCACCAACGGCGGTAATAATCCCGGTAATTAAATAAGGAAAGATAGCGGGTAAAATTAAGATTTGCCAACGCTGCAAAGTTGAAAGTTTATATACCCAAGCTGCTTCGATGAGGTCTGAAGGAATCGACTGCGCCCCAGCGATAACATTAAACAAAATATACCACATTGTTCCTAACATCATTAGAGCGATCGCCCCAATTTGCAAACCGCCAGCGATGCGAGTTAAAGCTAGCAGCAATACTGGAAATAAAGCTGTTGCTGGCACAGAAGCGGCGATTTGTACTAATGGTTGCAAGACTTGGGCTAACCGCCGATTGCGACCAATTGCAACACCCACAGGTACAGTCCACAACAGTGATAATATCAAAGCAATTATTACCCGCAACGCTGTCAATGCAGCACCTTTGATTACCTGTAGCCAATCATCCCAGCCCAAAGTCCTTAATAGTAGTACGGCTTCCCAAGTACCCCACAAAACAATTAAGGTGAAGCCGCTAACAAATACCCAATTTAAAAAACTCGGCAAATTTAGGCGACCTTTGGCATTTACGGGTACAGAATGCACGGGAAATGAGCGAATTAAACCGTCATCTAAAGCAGTTTGTAATGGTTTAAAAACTCGTTTGCTAACTGCGCGTAAAGTAGGCGATCGCCTCATAGTATCCAACACCCAAGATTGAGGTGCATTTTCAGTTTCAACCATCTCTAACTTAAATTTTTCTGCCCAAGCAATCAAAGGTCGCCACACAAAAAAATCAGTTGCTACAATCACCCCAATCAGCACTGCCAAGCCCCAAAATATCGCTATAAAATCTCCATTATTGGCTGCTGTACCTAAAAAAGAGCCTAATCCTGGTAAGCGAAAATCTTTATTTCCTAATGTAAATGACTCAATCGCAATTAAAAAAAACCAACCTCCAGCTACCGACATTACACTATTCCATACCAAACCAATCACGCCAGATGGGAACTCCAACGTCCAAAAACGTTGCCAGGGATTGAGCCGATAAACCCGCGCTGCTTCTAGTAATTCTTGGGGAATACTTTGGAGTGATTGGTAAAAACTAAAAGTCATATTCCAGGTCATACCAGTAAAAATTAACAGGATGGCTGCTAGTTCTACGCCAATTCTTTGACCCGGAAACAAGGCAATCAAAGCCAGTACCACACCCGGTAGAAAAGACAATACTGGAATCGATTGTAAGATATCCAACATCGGAATTAAAATGCGTTCTGCGATTCGGGAGCGATAAGCAGTATAGGCATATAATAAGGTAAAAATTAGGGATAAAAAGTAAGCTAGCCCCATGCGAATTAAGGTTTGGGCTGTATATCCTGGTAAAGCATTAATATTTGTAGAAATCGTCAGTGCAGGTTGAAAAGTACCACTGAATTGAGAAGCAGTTCTGACAATTAACACAATTAAAGACACGATCGCCATAATCAGCAATCCATCTTGCCAAGTCCAATTGTTACGTCCTAGAGTTTTGTTAGCAGGAGTAAGGGGTCGAGTCATAAACAATTAAAAATTAAGAATTAAAAATTAAAAATCAACAAAACCATTTATAGTAAATAATGTAAGGGCGTACATCTGCACACCCCTACGAATTAACTACGGCAGCTTGCTCTAAAAAGATTTGACCAGATGGCTCATCGTAGCCGTATATCTCGGCGTAACGACCCCAATCAACGACAGTTTGTAATTGTCGCTCGGCTTCTTGGGGGCTAAAGTGAGTTTCTAGGATATCTAAAACTAATTCTTCGGGAATGCGTTGATTATTTTTTGCTTCTAATAAACGATAAATTTGCTGTACTAAGCGAATATGAGTTAAGAGTTGCGATCGCACAATTTGTTTACGTTCATCAATACCACCATTGATAAATTCTTGCGCGATTGGTTTGAGACTAATATCACCTTCTGCAAGTTCTACAAAATCCATTAATTTTGTAGCTTCTACAATTGGTAAAATATCATCTACTTCTAATTGCAATTCTTGGGCAAGCCGATATAAGTCTTTTTCCTGACGATCTTCTAATAATTCCAATAGACCAGCAATCGAACCAATTCGCACAGATGGCAAAGACTGATATCTTGGTTGTGGTGTTGCATTTGGTACGGAGCTAGTTGCAGGTGGCTCAATTTTATCTAATTCGGGATTAGTGATGATTGTGTAGACCTGATCTACCAGGGCTTGAAAACTTGGGTGTTTGCGATCGCGGTAATGAGGTAAAGTCACAGGTAAGTCAGCGCGGATTCTCCCTGGATTGCGTCCTAGAACAATAATCCGATCTGCCATAATCACCGCTTCCTCAATTCCGTGGGTAACAATAAGAACAGCTTGGGTGGGTATACGACGTTCTAACCATAAATCTAATAACTCAAACCGCAAGTTTTCTGCTGTTAGCACATCCAACGCTGAAAACGGCTCATCCATACATAACAGTTCTGGTTCTACAGCTAAAGCCCTAGCAAATCCGACTCGCTGACGCATTCCCCCAGAAAGCTCTTTGGGATAGGCATTTTCAAATCCATCCAAACCAATAATATCAATCATTTGTAGTGCTTTTTGCCGTCGAGAGTCTGGCGGTTCTCCTTTAGCTTTTAAACCCAGTTCCACATTTTCTAGTACAGTTAACCAAGGATAAAGAGCAAAACTTTGAAAAACAATCGCTACCCCAGGATTTAAACCAATTAGGGGATGGTTATGATATAAAATTTCACCTTGACTGGGGGGAATTAACCCAGCAATTATTCGCATTAAAGTAGATTTTCCAGAACCCGAAGGCCCCAGCAACGCAACTATTTCTCCAGGACGCAACTCCAGATCGATATTTTCTAAAATGGTAATTTGTTGGCCGTTAGGTTGCTGATAAGATTTTCTAACATTTCTCAGGGCAATTAGGTGTTCGGTTGCTTTGTTGAAGTCCACGATTATTTTAGTAAATAAATAATTAAATAGAATCTCATGCTGAGGTTATCTTAGAGTTAAAAGGATGTAAACCAAGCAGTAGGAGCATACAGATGTATGCCCTCACTTTTAATTTGAGATGTTGGTTCCAATTTGAGAAATATTACACCACTATCACGAATACTGAAAATTAGCATGAATTATTGATATAATGTTCCCAAACTTGGTGGAAGTGACGGATGCGGGATTCTTGGTATCTGCCCAGGGTGATCCCAGGTTTGACAGATGTTTTTAGACCTTTCTGGACACGGCGTAGATTTGAAGTGTCTTGATCAAAGACTTCACCCAGTCCTCCTAATTCAGGGGCATTAGTCCAACTTTCTTCGGATGTGAGCCAGTGGATTTTAGCTGCTGGTGGACGCTTCTCAAGTTGAGATGGCAGTAACAACAGTACATCCATAATGCAAGAATCAGGATCGTTGCCATTAGGACGAAAGCGAAACTGTAGGGGTACTCCTACACCAGCCCAAGGCATAAAGTTAGGAAAGATAAAGTAAGAAATAGCATCTAGCATTTCCGTATCCGATACGTTTGAGCAGTCAAAGCCAAGGCGCTCCTGCATTCTAGTCCGTGCAGTTTCAGCCGCATACGCACGAGCAGTCATCCCTTGAGGTACTTTTACCATTGCGAAATTTGCACCTTCAAAAGCTGCTAGTGCCTCAGCTAGTGCTTGTTGATCCAGTTGGGTACGTAAATGCGGGCTTTGGACTCCAAAATGTGTAATCATACGGTTGTGGCGACCGTATACATCATATTGCGAATTAGCATCACCAGTGAATTTGAGGATCTGGGGGTGAGTTGCCAGAGAGTGATATGCCTCCATAAACGCTTCAAGTGTCACCTTCCAATTCGCTGGCATTACTTTGGCTACGTGTGCTGCCGTATAGCGGTTTTCGAGAGGGAAATTTTTAAAGTGTTCGGGTATATTCTCCAGATAAGCTTCTAGCGGTTCGCAGTTGGGGTCAAAGTTAATAAATACAAAACCTTGCCATGTTGCCAACTTCACTTCTGGCAAACGAAAAGCATTCTCGTCTATATACTCAAAATCCCATTGGCACGGAATATAGGTAAGTCTGCCGTTGAGTTTCCATGTCCAACCATGAAAAGGACACCGAAATGCTGGAATGTTACCATCAGTAATAGATAATTGCGCTCCTCGATGTAGGCAGGAGTTATAAAAGGCTTTGATTTCGTTAATGTTGCTGCGGACGATAATTACTGAGAGATTTACAATATCATACACTACATGATCGCCAACTTCTGGAATATCTTCTTCACGACATGCCCACTGCCAAACCTTCTTCCAAACCTTGTCAACCTCAATATCGTGGTAGTCTTTAGAGAAGAAAACCTCGCATAGAATGTCATCTGTTCCTAACTCAGGTACGGACTCCTCCATAAGCACTAGAGGTACTGGTCGAGTGTCAGATTGTAATAAATCTTTCGGGAGAAGTAGTACCATACCAGTTGTCAACTGAGTTGAATTAGAACCAATAACAGACTGATTAACTTGGTAAATTTTCAGCCACTGATTACTATCACCATAAATTTTCTGCGCGATACTAAATAAGGTATCACCAGATTGGACAATATATGTTTTGTTAATTGCTAACTTAGTGTTCATCGTCTCTTTTTTGATATTTATGCTTTATGAGTGTTTTAGTGACTTAGCACTACTAATAATAAGTTTCCCTTGAGCCAACAGGATTGAGTGTGAAGAAAGATAAGTTAGCCGATAAGATAAGAAAATTATATTTTAAATTACCTAATTGAACACTTTCTAAAAATAGCTAACTGTCTCTTTGCTTAATTACAAAATTAGTAAGAATTCAGGTGGCAGAGTATTTACAAAGGGAACACGTGAGAGGAGTATCACAAATATGAGCTTGGGGATAATCTTTGCCGTGAAGGGTGATGGTTTTCCACTTAATGGAGCCACTACCTAATCCTTTGTGTCGTCTAGTTTTAATAGGGCTATCTTTACTGGGGGTTATCTTTGACTGTTCTATATCGTTACTAGGGTTATTTTTACTGGGGGTTAAGTAACTAAACAAAATTAATTACACAAATCAAGCATTAAAGTATACTCAAAAATAGTTGTATCTTAATGAAGAGATGAAATGATTTTTTGAGAGAAATAAATCCTCTTTCTTTTAAACTACTGGAGCGAATCTATCGCCAAAGTCGATATCATCAGGTAAGCCAAAGGGCGCATTTTTTAATTTTAGCCTCTCAGGGAGTCAAGATAGAAGAATTGCTCCAAATATTTAACGTTAGTTATAAGACAACATATAACTGGATAAATCGTTGGGAATCTAAGGGAATGCTAGGACTGTATAATAGACCAGGAAGAGGCAGAAAATGAATATTTAAGCCAGAACAAGAAGCAGAAATTAGAGAGTGGGCAAAACAAGAACCAAAACAATTAAAAAAGACGCTACAAAAAATCAAATCAAAATGGGATATTGAAGTTAGTACTGAAACCATTAAAAGAATATTACGAAATTTTTATATGAGTTGGCATAGAATGCGACGAGATGTTGGAGGAAAGCCAGACCCTATAGAATACAAGGAAAAATTAGCACAATTAACAGAGTTTAAACGGTTAGAATCCGAAGGTGTAATTAACTTATATTACTTAGATGAAACAGGATTTTGTCTCATCCTTTCTGTTACTTATGGATGGTAAGATATCGGAGAGTATTTAACTATTCCTAGTCGTTTTATTTCCGATATCATTCCCAAATATATGTCTCGGAAACTTTCAAAACTTCTAACTTCTGGAAATAGATTTTGGTAGATTGCACAATATTCGTCCACAAATTTTATGCTTGGTTTGTTTGGGACTTCTGGGCTGTGTCATCGTCCCCTCCGGCCTTTCAGGCCTCTTTTCTGATTTTACTCTCCCCGGAGTGACAAAAGAAAGTTATCTTTGACTGCTCGACATCGTTACTATCACCCAGACATTTTGGTTGTGATAAAAATCACCATGTTGTTCTAATGTAAAGCCACCCAATAACAATCCTAACCACACCTCCACCATTGGCATTTTCAATCCCTGTTGTAATTTAGTCAAAGAAATTTCATCTTTGACATTTATCAAGTAGTTAGCGATCGTGTCACTGTAATTATAAAATGAGCAACTCTGAAAGCATAAGTTGAGCAACAGATTGCTTGAAACAGTATTAATCCCGTCAGAAGGAACAACCAAACAGAAG
>NZ_JACJSH010000106.1:0-12775 GCF_014698055.1 Nostoc sp. FACHB-133 | reverse complement strand
GGCTACCAGCACATATTTAGTAAATAAAGTTACTTCTTACTTAGATTTTATTTTTGCGATCGCTTGTTTTTTACTGGATCTGACAAAACCGCATTGCTCCCGGTCGCGATCTGCATATGCACTTTGTCTATGACTCTGCGGATGCAGCTGGTCAAAATATGACTACCGGCTGTACCTGGCAAGCCTGCCACTGGATCATGGATCAAATTTCCAAGACTTTCGGAATCAAGGTTAATCGCTTTATTATCGAGTCAAATTTATCCAATGACAAAAAAGTCACGTACAACAATTTCATGTTCGGTCGTGGTACAAGAGTAGTAGCCGAGTGTAAACTCAGCGGCAAAGTTACGAAGCGGATCTTGAATGTGACACCAGATCAACTTGTCCGTGGCTACCACTCTCTCGCCGCGGGAGGGGTAGCGTCCGGAATGATCGGTGTAAACATCAACATTGCGAACATGGTAGCAGCGATCTTCACAGCCACAGGACAGGATATTGGGAGTGTGCACGAGTCCAGCGTTGGACACTTGACAATGGATCTGGTAGATAACGGCGAGGCCGTTTATGCGAGCTTAGTCCTTCCTAGCCTACTGATCGGCACAGTAGGCGGGGGAACACGTCTACCCCATCAACGCGAAGCTCTACAGATGATCGGCTGTGATGGCACTGGGAAGTCTCCTTGTCTTGCCGAAATCATCTGCGGGTTTGCGCTGGCGCTGGACCTCTCTACGTTATCGGCACTTGTTGCCGATGAGTTCGCAGCAGCACATCACCCCCTTGTTGCATTAAGCCGAGATACGGATACCGTTGGCGAAACATTACTCAACATAAAAACGCCGATTTAACTGTGCAAGCTAATGAATAATCTATAGAGTTGATTTTTCAGATGCAGTTAGTAACTGCTCAAATTCATCGAAATTCCAGGAGTCTTATGAAATTATTAGGGAATTGGGTGGCGGTGTAGGGCAAACGCATCTAAATATTAAAGATCGATAATCAAGGTGGGATTCCCCAACACTTCACCACACAGTACTTTCAGAGAATTAGGCATGAATCTGAATAATAATGATAATTGTTATAGGGGGGGTGAGTTTGTGGCAGCCGTCGGCTGCCAAGCAATAGGGGTTCATTTTTGTAGTAAATTCATTCTTTGCGTTAAACAAAAAGAACCAGATTATACCCCTCTTCTATCACTTTCCGGGATAAGCAAGTAGTAAATAAGTGAAATCATCCAGAAGCAAAAAGGGTTTAAATTGGTTCATGGCACAAATTAGATGATTAAATCCTAGCAATAAATGAGAATTCGGGAAAATATCTAACCAGAGATAAATCAGCCAAAATAGTAAAAGAGGTTGGACAATTAAACGAAGATTATTAAGAGTATTCTTCCATCCAGAATCATGATTCCATTGTTGATTATGAGAAAAATCTACACAATTAGCACAACTAGTACCTGTCACCTCAGTTTCAATTTGAAGAGATTGATTTAGGGCTAACAAGGCTGGGGAATTTAAACTAATCATTGTGTAAACACAAAAAATAATTTCCCACCATCTCTCTATATGTTGAAAATTTGTCAAGCGATAATCTGTCCAGCCAAGTTCCTGTTTACATTGTCGAAACCCATATTATACCCAGGTTCTTAATCCATATAAATCGCCTAAAGTTTTTTTGAGATTTCCTTGAAGATTTGTCATGACAAATGAAGTAGAATTTTCCGGCATTGTTTCTGGATCAGTAGTTATTTCCCAGTAAGTTATGGCTCTTTTTTTACCATAAATTATTTCTCGGATATATCTGACTTCGGATTTCTGATTACTAAATGTTCTCTCAAATTTGCACCACTTGTTAGCTCTAACGCTCTGATTGGCTGGCAGCCAGACTCCATGATTACTTCTAATTGCTACAACATAAGCCTGAGGGGGCGACATGCAGTCCACATTGCAGATTGTATAAAGGTTTGACCAAATTATGGTAGAAAAAGATAGGTCAATCATTGTCAAGAAGACCTATCTGTTGAAAATGTTACCTCTATTGTATCAAAATAACTTAGAAAATCAACTCTCCGAGTCACAATTATTGTTTTTAAACCTGCTGATTAATGTACTACAAGATATTAAAGAAGTTAGTCTAGGTAAAATAGCAAATGCCTTACCCATACCAATATTATTTGAAAGTAGGCGCAAGAAAATTCAAAGATTCTTATCGCTGCCAATACTCAATATTCAAGAAATCTGGTTTCCGATAATAGAAACCTGGCTAAGTCAAATTTTTCCGGAGAATCAAAGAATTTATTTGGTAATTGATCGGACTAAATGGCAGCGAAAAAATTTGATGATGATTAGTTTAATTTATGACAAAAGAGCTATCCCAATATATTGGGAATTTTTACCTAGATTGGTAAATAGTAATTTTGAGGAGCAATCAAAAATATTCTCTCGATTACTAGGCTTATTCAAAAAATATCAAACTGTTGTATTAGGTGATAGAGAATTTTGCTCTGTAAAATTGGCCAACTGGCTCAGGGAGCAAAAAGTACAGAAATGGATTGAGATAAAAAAAGAATGAATGTATTCAAAATGAAGATGAAATTTGGCACTCCCTTGATAGCTTAGGTTTGAAACCGGGTGTTTCTTTATTTTTACAAAATATCAAAGTCACAAAAGCTCAGAAGATTGCAGGTTTCAATCTAGCTGGTAAATGGCAGCGCGAATTGAAAGGATGGTTAACAGAAGAAGGATGGTTTATCTTAACAAATTTAACCGACCTTAACTCGGCTATAAATGCTTATAAAAAACGTTTTGATATTAAATAAATGTTTCGAGACTTTAAAAGTGGTGGCTACAAATTAGAAGATACAAATGTTTCCGGGGAACGCTTGATATCAATAATTTTAATCATATCTTTTGCTTATAGTATGTCCACTTTTTAAGGGCAAAAAATTAAGCGTATTGGTGTACAAAAATATATTGGTAGAGTCAAAGAATATGGACGAGTGACCAGGAGACATAGCAGTTTTTATGTCGGTTTATATAGTCAAACTTGGGTAAGTTTCATAGATAATTGTTGGTGTATTGTTCAAAAATTAATGAGATTAAACCGCAATAAGATTGAGTATTATTTACAAGGTATGATGGCTATGGAGCTTATTTTATCTACGTTTTAGCTTTCATGTCGCCCCCTCAGGGTTGGTAATGAAAAAATAGAAGATTATATAGATAACTCAGTTGATTACGTCTTAGATTTAATCAACTTAAATTGGAGTCGCACAATTTCTTGATCACAATTTGCAAAGCCGGATCATAATTCCAGCATTCTTGCAAAAAGTTAAACCCCGGATTCTCCCTCGAATTCGCCACAAGTTTGAGTTTTTGCATACGCTCAGGTCGCATATTTGACCTTGCAAGTATCGCCTCATGTGACCATTTTTCAGAATTTGGCACGGATGCGGCGGAACCAGTGCCTTCATAACAGCCTTTCACCTCAACACTAGAAACTTGGTTTTCTCCTGACAACGTAGCTGAATAACCCTGTTCTACCTGCTCCTGAGTTTGATTAGCGATCGCTTCCTTGGAAAAAAATTGATTTTGTGCAACGGGCGCGGCGGAACCAGTACCTTCATGACAGTCCCTCGGCTCAACAACACAATTCTGATTTTCAGCCAACAACAAAGCGGGATTACTCTGTGCAGCATCCACAAGCGCCAGCGTCGTGCAGTCTATTGCCACAGGCAAGTCTATTCTCTTTCTCTGACCCCGACTCTCTGCTAAACTCTGCTTTTAAGGAACCTAGATAACCAAATATTGATAATGTCGTTAATTCCAAATACATTAGCAACCTTTATAGCTCTTTTCCCAATTGCCAATCCAATAGGTGCAGTTCCGGTTTTTTACACTTTAACAGCAACAGAAACATCATCTGAGCGTCATCAGCAGGCATTACAAACTGCCATCAATGTAGTTTTAGTTTTAGCTGTGTTTTTAGTAGCTGGCAGATGGATACTAGAATTTTTTGGGATTTCATTAAATGTGTTACGGCTAGCAGGTGGATTACTTGTTGCTCATACAGCGTGGGAAATGGTTACAGTTCGTCAACGCCTAACTCCATCAGAAAAAAATGAAGCTATGGAAAAAGAGGATATTTCTTTTACACCAATGGCAGTGCCGTTGATCAGCGGCCCTGGAGCAATTGGTGTAGTAACGAGTTTATCGATTAGCTTTAATCATTGGGTAGAGTATCTAGAATCTTTAGTGGGAATTGTTTTAATCGGAATTAGCCTTTACCTGTGTCTTGTCTTAGGAGAGCCATTAATTAAAAGGTTAGGAAGAAATGGTGTAGGAGCCTTAAATCGAGTTTTTGGTTTTTTTATCCTAGCCATTGGTGTACGGTTTATTGCTGATGGCTCTATTTCTTTGTTGAAAGAGGCATTTCCCGTCAAGTAAAATCAGCTTTGCTCTATCGCAAGTTAAAATCAAAAAGATTACAAAAATATGTTGGTCGTCTAAAAAAATTAAAACTATTACACCGTCGGCATAGTGCCTTTTGGATTGGAATGCAATGGTCAATTATGGGTAGGGACGATGGAATTTTGGGCTAATTTAGCCCAGAGCGACCGCATCATATCAATAAGCAAAGTCTATTCTCAATAGAGCTAAAATTAATGTCATTAACTCTTGCTTGTTGCTGTTTCCTAGGTAGTTAATTCCGCCCATTAGTCCTGTTTAATTACCTCATACTCTTGCGCCACTGCTCAATAGTCCTGCCAGCTACACCCAGGTTTTGCAAGTACCTGCCGAATGTCAGTAACCGCTTGGGGCAACATTTCTAGTTGCTCTGCTCGATATGCGATCGCCGAAGGCGGGTCTTCGACCATCGCAGTTGGTGTCGGCTCACTCCTCAGGATTAGCGCTGCTGCCTCCAATGCCTAGGTATTGTTCATAGCACTGGCTAGATTCTTCAACGCCATGCCCATCAACCGTAGACATTTCTGGGCATTTTCTTTGGGTGGTTCAACTGCTAGCAATCGCAGGTCAATAGTTTTCTCCAGGGCAAGTTTTACCTGCTTGTTCAACGCTTTGCTTGCCTGTTGCGTCATGGTATTTCCCCATTCTTGAGAAGGGCGCTAAAGTTTTATGGATGAAGTTTCTTCTAAGCTTTTAGAAATTTTTAAAAATATCAATGAATGGCTAAAGTTTGCTGAAGCTAAAAATGGTATTTTGCTTGCTTTCTCTGGTGCTGCGCTTACCTACTGCCAATGCTTTCTGAATGGCAGCACAAACAGATGGCAAGAGCAATTCTGTTTTGGGTGCTTTTTGATTTTTGATTTGACCTAATCAAATCGCGTTGCTTCCACCTTTGTTTGAATTAGAGCGATTGCTTCATCACACCAAGCAATGATAGCCTTTGCTGATAAAATTCCCCTACGGATAGTTAACCAGATACCAAACCGACCAGCGTAAGGATATGTACCATCGCGATCATATTGATTTAACAAACAAATTGATTGTTCAAACCAAAACAGTTTCTCAACATAGACTTTTCGGGTTAGCTGAAGATGTGAAATTGCTCTCTCAGGCGGCAAGAAATCGTAACAGAGAACTTTAATCAGAAATTCGTCACGAATTTCTGATCTATTTGGCGAGATATCTACCCAATCCAAAAGGATTTTTCGCCCATTTTCTGTGATGAAATATACTTTTCTTTTGGGGCCGCGTTCACTCGGCTTTACTTCAAAGATCACTAACCCCTGGCGTTCCAGTGCAGCTAAGGCCGGATAAATACTGCTGTGATCAGCAGCCCAATAATGTTGAGCTGCTTTAGCAATCCACTGAGTGAGGTCATAGCCAGAACGAGGTTCCAACGTTAGTCCGGCTAATAATAAGTACTTTAGTCCATTCATTTATGTTGAGCTTGACATAGTTAATTTGCAGATATACTATGTTAGTGTCAACAATATAAAAAATCAAATCTCACGAAAAATTAGCATTTATTTAGATTTTCGGTTGATTCAAGCAAATCAGTGAGCATCATCTCATTTATCAGGTTGTGATAGCGGTGGAATAGATTCAGAAGACAAGATGCTCAAAATCGACTACTGCTTGGCTATACTCCGCATTAATATTAAGGAAGCAAGCCGATGGATATCAATCCGAATGATCTATCTCCAGAGTATTGCTATAAGCTTTTGACTGGTTGCGTTGTTCCCCGACCAATTGCGGTAGTTTCTACCATCTCAACAAATGGAATAGCAAACTTAGCACCCTTTTCTTACTTTAATATTTTGGGACATGCGCCGATGGCCTTGTTATTTAGTGTCACAGGTCGTAAGTCAGATCGTTCGCCAAAGGATTCGTTACGTAATGTGATGTTTCCACATGAAGGTGGTACAGGAGAATTTGTTATTAATATAACCGTTGAAGCCTATGTTAATGCAATGGCTAAAACCGCAGCTCCATTACCTTACGAAGAATCCGAGTATAGTTTAACCAATTTGACCCCTGTAGCCAGTCAGGTTGTCCGTCCACCCCGAGTAGGAGAATCTCCTATAGCTTTTGAATGCAAAACCTTACAGATTGTACCAGTGGGTAGCGCTAATATTGTCATTGGAGAAGTAGTGCATATTTTCGTTGAAGATGAACTGGTAAATGATGGTTTTAACATCAACCAGGACAAGCTCCAAGCAATTGGGCGTATGGCTGGCTCAATATATTGCAGAACAACTGATCAATTCCAAATTCAGGATGAAGAATTTTTTCCTGTAAAACCAGATTTTAGGTAAATAACAAATCTCTCAATACTTAATAAATTGACATCATTTAATTCATAGTTAATAGTCAAGTCATCTAGATACCCTTTGATGGATATTTACAAGGATTGAACCGAAAGTATTTGAGCGTTTTTTTTTCAGAAATAGGGTACACAGTAAATAGTTTAAACACTTGGGTTACAGTGTTTCCAACGCCCTTACCTTGCTCATACGAGTAGTAGTTTTTAAATTAAAAAATTGGCGTTGCAAAATAGAAATATGAATTAGAGCGATGCCTTCGGCGGGCGTAGCCATCGCTATGCAATGTCCTAAGTGGTTATAAAGTTTATCCATGTTTTGTTGATTCAGGTGATCACCTTGTTAGTAAAACATATATGACACGGGTAGAAGGAGAAAACAGTCGTTTTCGACATTATCGCGGCTTCGCTACATCGGAAAATATTTTGTTATTCTAAAACCGTAGAAATGCTGAAACTATCAATTAGATTAGTAATATATTATCTCAAGCATGGTTCGTGCTGGTGCGGGCGTATAGCGCCCGCAATCTTGAGGTGATCGCATGATTCATATTTTGATTCAGCAACGCCTTCTTAGCCGTCCTGGCGGGTGGACTTTGGCTGAACGAAGATTTTAAGCGCCTGAACAATGCAGATATTTAGAAATAAGTAGTCTCAAGAGCAAAACGAAGACATAGATCATAAATTTTTAAACTTCATGAAACACAAAGAAATACAAACTGAGATTGTGAAGCTAGCGGATAATTTGCAAGGCTACTATGCTAGACCGCAAGCTGGAGATATTTATCCCGCAGTTATAGTTTTTATGGAAGGTTTTGGCCTGAATGAATTTATTAAGTTTGATGTATGCGATCGCCTAGCTCAATCGGGCTTTGCTGCTCTGGCTCCAGATTTTTATCATGGTGATGTTTATCAATATACAGATATGCAAGCGGGGATTAGTAAAATCAAAACTCTGGATGAAGATATTATTATGGCGGAAACTGGCTCAGGTTTAGAGTTTTTAGCCAACCGCCAAGAGGTAGATGTTAACCGTGTGGGTGCGATAGGCTTCTGTATGGGTGGACGTTTGGCTTTTTTGGCTAATTCAGTTTATGCTCATCAACTTAAAGGTACTGTTTGTTTTTATGGTGGTGGTATCGCACCAGAAAAAGATCCATTTGGTCGTCCGTCATTATTAGATCGGGTTGAGGCAATGCAAGCACCTCTGCTGTTAGTTTACGGTGCGCTGGATAATATAATTACTCCAGATGAACACGAACGTATTACTAAGTCTTTGTCTGTAGCCAAAAAGCGTTATACTCTCAGCGTCTTTCCCGATGCTGGTCATGGCTTTGCTAGTGTCCGAAAGGAAGGATCTGAAGCAGTTGCAGCCAAAGAAGCATGGCAAATGACGATGAATTTCTTTTTCCAGAATTTGGCTTTTTAAATGGCAAACTCTATGAATACCTGAACAAAAAAAAGAAGTATTCTAGCTTTTGCCAAAATAGCTCAACACAAGACCATGCTTAATTATTAGGCAAAATGAAAATCTTAGTCCAGATGCACAACATTACCTATTTCCTTCACAAATGTATGAAAACAACTAATATAAAAAAACTGTCCCATGTCATGCCTAACTTTTTCAGATTAAGTGAACGAGTCTTTTCTACAACTAGCCTGAGTTTATTAGCCATCACTTTAATCGGATTAGGGACTTCCAATGCTGCCGATGCAGTATCTTTTAAAACACGGTCACGTAAAATCTCAAGTTCTTTTACCGTAGGCAACCCAACAGACTGTTTTGCTGCCTTATTACTCCCGGTTCGCCCATTTTTTCGGTAGTTAGAAGAAAAGCTACTCAGGGGTAAAAGATTGACCACCAAGTTGAGTATAAATAGTGGTTGGAAAGCCTAGTAAAACAAGAATACGCTGCTTTGCATTGGATCACCATTCTGGTAGGAATCTACCAATGCCAACATCGCTAGAAGTGAGTATTCAAATTTATTTGGTAGTCTCATCAGGCTAGATACTATACAAGCTTTTAAACTTGTAATTCTATCTAAACTCTAAAATAATAAAGTAATATGAGCTATTTCGATTTTTTTTCAAAAAGATAAACAAGAATGATTGACAAAATAGTAATTTAAAGGTGTACGTGTGAGTTTTCAACTTCTAACACTGTTCTAATAAACTCTTGAAGCTACTAAAGAAAGTATTGTACTAACAATACCTTAGCCAAAAGAAGAGGGTAAAGAGATAGGCCGCTCTGTAGTAGAGTTATTGACTAACTATTATTTTTTCCTTGCACCCTTCACCTTCTGCTCCCTCGGCTCCAACAGCTTGTCATAAGAGATACAGGAGTATTTATTCTTTGTACAAGAGTAACATAAGTAATAATAAGCCAACTTAGACCTATCTAAGAATTTTCTCCAATGAGACTGTAAATCAGCCCAGCCAGTACAATTAGAGTCACAATTACATAGGTATAATCTTTTAGTCGAACAAAAGCCAACAGAGAAAAAACCACTCTCATAACTGGAGTCGCAATCAGTAGCAGTAGTCCTAGTTGAATAATGCCTCGGTTACGACCTGATAATATTGATGTTTTTACCCCGGCTAGAGTGCGAAACTCTGCTGGTTCTCCCCGAAAAAACTTGTAATTAGGAACCTCAGTCCCGTGGCGAATTAAGTACAAAATTCCACCCGTTAGAACCAGAACGGTAGCAAGGATGACCCCGACTCTTAACAGATTGCCAATAAATTGCTCAAAACGCTGCTCAAACTTAGTACGTCTGTTTAGAACCATTTTAAAGCCTCCCAGTTAGACCTTTGTAGATCATTTCCAGCGCCAGTACCAAAATCACACCACTGAAAATATTTCGCAAAAGTTGTACCCTGGCTCTGACAAGTACTCGTGCCCCTAATACAGCACCACACAGTACTCCCAACATCACTGGCATTGCTAATCCGGGGTCGATATAACCTCGGTTTAGATATATTCCCGCACTAGCAGCTGCTGTTACTCCAATCATGAAATTGCTGGTAGTTGTGGAAACTTTGAATGGAATATGCATTATTTGATCCATTGCCAGCACCTTGAGCGCTCCCGAACCAATACCTAGCAAGCCGGAAAGTACACCAGCTATAAACATTAGCCCAAATCCAAAGGGAACACCACGCACGTTGTAAGATTGTTCTCCCGTAGAAGTTGGATAAGTACTATTTAGCTTCAAGCGTGTTGCCAGGGGATCTAGCGGTAAATTATCGATGTTTTCGGAGTAGGGTTTACGAGATAGGTACGCACTATAAAGTAAAACAATCCCAAACACAGTAGCGATCGCTCCAGTAGAAATCTTCGCTGCCACAACCGCTCCAGCTACAGCGCCAAAGGTTGTTGCTATTTCTAGGAACATCCCTAGCCGCATATTAGTGTAACCTTCCTTTACATAAGCAGAAGCTGCTCCACTAGATGTAGCAATCACAGATACTAAGGAAGCACCAATAGCATAGTGGAGATCCACTCTACAAACTACAGATAGGAAAGGAACAATTACTACGCCACCACCCAAGCCTGTCAAGGCTCCTAAAAATCCAGCGCTCAAGGAGCCAAACCATACTAATAGCGAAAAATCCAGAGTATTCAAGGTTTATTCTCCACTATTTGGTTTTATGAGTAAAAACACCAATTAGTTTCACACTGGTTAGTTGGTTTTACTTTATATTTTTTCAATTATAAAAACAAACATTTTTTATTATTAATTCAATAAAAAGTTTTAATTATCTTGTGTATATAAGCATTGAAAAACTGTCAAAATGACAAATTGTTTATAGTCTATTCCAATAAATTTATCTCAAATTTATAAAACAGATATTTAACCAGCTAAACTACTGTATAGCCAGCAAAATATAGTAGTTTTATGAACGTCATATTTATGCCATAACTTGGTCATAACTCTGTCATAACTATGTCACAAATGGCTGTTATCTTGTGGATGTTTTCTTAACAGATATTCTCTACATTCGATCAAATATGCTCTTTTTTATAGTCTCAAGTACAGTTTGCAGTAAAGCTGGTGAAGTAAATACAAGTAAGAGTTACTGACTGTTGGCATCTTATTGATGAGGCTAATTCATAAGAATTGACAAGTCGAATTACAAGACTGAAGAATTTAGCATAGCAAATAACGTAATCCCATATTAGAGAGGAATAAATTATGCTTGAGTTATTAGGTTCAGGCTTAGTAACGCTGTGGCTACAAAAAGCTGGAATCCAAATCAATTATTTAGATGCTTTAGATGCACTAGCTTGGCAAATTAGTCCTAGCTTGGTTCTTGCCTCAGATCCAAATCCATCTGGAAACACTACAGTGCAAGAATATCTTCAGAAGCTAATAACATCAAAACTGATAGCACAGAATTTGAAAGAGAAGCAAGGGATTTGGATACAGTCAGGGCCAATGCTTATGGCTAATCACCAAGGTACAACACCCCTGCCAGCTGCTTCTTTAACCAAAATTGCTACCTCATTAGTTGCTTTCAAAACCTGGGGGCCAGACCACCAATTTGAGACTTTGGTAAGTGCCACTGGACCGGTAGTAAATGGGGTATTGGAAGGTGATTTAGTCATAGCTGGTGGTGGAGATCCGATGTTTGTTTGGCAGGAAGGAATAGCTTTAGGAAATACTCTCAATCAAATAGGTATCAAACAAGTAAAAGGTAATTTGGTAATTACTGGTAACTTCGCCATGAATTTCCAGCGTTATCCATTCTTGGCAGGTCAAATGCTCAAACAAGCACTAAATTATGCCACATGGAACCGCTCTGTTATTTTCCAATATTCAACTATGCCCAAGGGAACACCAAAACCACAAGTCATAATTACGGGTACTGTAAAAGTAAATTTACAATCCACTCGCCAACAAACTTTGTTAGTGCGTCATCGGTCTTTGCCTTTACAACAACTGATCAAGGAGATGAACGTTTTTAGTAACAATGATATGGCAGAGATGTTAGCAGAGTCAGTGGGAGGGTTTAGTGTAGTCCAATCAACAGCCGTTAATATGGCTGGAGTACCACAGTCAGAAATTCAATTAATCAATGGTTCTGGACTAGGCCCAGAAAATCGCATTTCTCCTAGAGCAATTTGTGCAATGTTCATGGCGCTAGAGCGGGAAGCAGTCGCTCATCAGATGAATTTGGCTGACTTATTTCTGACTTCTGGGTTGGATCATCGGGGGACAATTCACCGCAGACATATTCCTGTTGCGACTGTAATTAAAACTGGGACATTGCATGATGTCAGTAGTTTAGCTGGTGTGATGCCCACACGCGATCGCGGTTTGGTCTGGTTTGCAATCTTAAACCGTGGCACAAACCCAGCAGGTTTCCGTTCTGAGCAAGATAAACTGTTACAAAATTTGATGAAACAGTTGCAACTACCTCAAGTAGTTCCTAGTATCCTAACTCCCCACTTAGCGATGAACTCTTTACCTCAAATCGGTGTAGACAGTCGTAATGAAATTTTATTCAGAAACTAGCCTTTTCAAAAACTAAAGCTGGAGTATGAGTCTGAACTAAGCTTTCAAGAGACATCTCCGAAAACCGCCCAAGTATTTCTGTGACTAACTTATAGGGTGCGATAACCAGTTTCGCAATCCAGCGAGTTTCGACGATAGAATAGGGAGTTGAGATGTTTGTTGTTAATAATCCGACAAAAAATCTGGTGATGTGCATTCATTTTCAAATCAGGCGATCACGTATATTTCTGCTGGTAATACAAGTGCCCCAATTCGTAATCTTACTACTCCACAAATTGTCAAAATTACCTCAGCATACTTTTTAGGATTTAACCGAAATCTTTCTTGAACAACTCGAAATATTTTTACCGAACGAATTCGATGTTCAACAAGTAAGTAGGACAGGGTGAAAAAACCAAATTGTGTAAAGATAAGTAAATACACATAATGTATCTACCACGGTAACAGGTATATGGGCAGCCGTTTAAGGGTAT
>NZ_JACJSH010000105.1:0-13513 GCF_014698055.1 Nostoc sp. FACHB-133 | reverse complement strand
TCTCTTACTACAATGCTACAGGGGGTATTACTTCGACTTTCAATGCTACTACTAACGTTGGAGCAATTACAGCAGGCACGAATCAGGTTAGCTACAAGAATATAGAACGATTAGATATCCGTGGTACAGCCTACAATGACAATATTCTGGGAAACAGTGGCAACGATACGATATATGGGGGCAGTGGTGGCAATGATACGATCGATGGGGGTGCAGGTAACGATATCTTGACTGCTAGTGATTTAGGTAATACCATCCTTTATGGTGGTTTTGGCAATGATATTCTGACAGGTGGGTTTGGTAATGATACCCTCTATGGAGGAGATGGTATCGATACCTTTGCTTTCTATAGTTACTACGAAGGTCTCGATCGCATTTACGACTTCAACGCGACTAGTGAAGTGATTCAGGTATCGGCTAATGGTTTTGGTGGCGGGTTATCACCAGGTGTACTTTTAGCTAGTCAGTTTAGAATTGGAACATCTGCAACCACAAGCAGTCAGCGATTTATTTATGACTCCACTACAGGTGGATTATTCTTTGACCAAGATGGTAGTGCAGGTACTTTTGCTAAGGTACAATTTGCACAATTATCTGCTGGTCTGTCATTGACCGAAAAGAATTTTGTGGTTGTTGTTTAATTTTCATTAGCACTCTATATGACTACTATTTGATCTTTGAAAAGATACGTAGGGTGCGTTACGCTGTCGCTAACGGGCATCACTGTGCCAAAACGGGAAAATTGTACATTAAGGCTAAAAGCGCTATCCAGCAAGCATCTTAGCCCCTCGCTTTTCTACAGCACCCGTGATCGGCTGTTTATCCTCATTTGATTGGTGCAGAGTAGAGTACATACTCTGCACTAATCAACCTATTGCATATAAAAAACCCTGGATAGATGCGAACTATATCAAGATTGCAATTTATCCAGGGTTATAAAGTATGTATTTATGTCACGTAAAAACGTAAACTAAGTATTCCCAAAAATTTTGGAATTTGAACATTTATTATTTATATAGATGTGATCTTCAGGGAGCCTGCCGAAATCAACCACAAAGTATATGCTCTACTCTTTACCATCTAAATGGAAATTACACGATTGTCGGCTCAACGCCACATCAATATATATAGGCAGTAATTACACATAAGGGCTAATACGTGTAATCAGAGACTCAAAGTCTTTGCAATTCATGGATCACGCTTACGGTTTAACCTGCGGCTGAATGTTTTACAGTCAGACCTTTTGTTTTGATATTGTTTAAACAGATGTTAAGCGAAGTGCGATCAACAAGATTGTAATCGGTTGAAGCTATATCTCTGGATGTCTTAGGTTAACAGGGTACAGCATGAAAGAATTCGGCAAGCGCTGAACAGGCATACAGCGAACTTTCGTGCCTAGGCGTAGCCCACCGCAGGCATTGCGGTCATTGTTCAAGCCATGATTGAAAATTAGCTTAATAGAATGATGGAAGCAGGGTGGAGGCATCAAAGCATCAAAATTGGGCGACTTTAAGCGATTGACGGTCGCACTCTAAAATTCGGGCTTGGGATTTTCCGCGATTGCACCCAAGAAAATTTAGATCGGGCATCGGGCATTGGTCATTGGTCATTGTTCATTGGTCATTCGGCATCGAGCAAGTTCAACTTTTAAAAACTCAGCGAGGTTTTTAAGATTCCTTTGCGGCGATCGCCGCCCATCACCTGATCGCCAAGACTTTTTTCTTTTAACCAGAGAATGGGGGAGCCATTAGAAGCGAATTGCACGCTTGATAAGCTCTAAGCTATGCTCCGCAATTATTACAGGCATTTATGCGATTAATGAGTCAAGGACTAGGAGCGATCGCTCTTAATTTTGAGACAACAACTCACCCCGCAATACCTTTGCCACTCTTGTAGTTCATCGCTCTGGGTTTCCTCTTGCCTATAGGAACTACTTTCGATTGCTTGGGAGGTTGAGGAGGACGGCATTTTTCACAGTAGAGCGGTCGCACACCAAAAGTTTCTCGTTGTGTGGGTTGTTCGCACTGCTTACATACGAAGTTGAAAACGCGAGTGTGAATTTCCCGCTTGTGCGCTCTAACGGTGTACTCACGGACTTCAATAGTTTTGCTGGGCATTGACTGATTACTGTTGGGGACTTACTTCTTTAATATAGTTTTTCGTCTTAGTTCTACAAGATTCGTGCATCATCTGACGAAAGTAATTCTACTTAATCAAATAAATACTCTTGCATGTCGTTTTGTCGATGGCGGAGAATACTTATAGCTTTGACCTGGATTTGACGAATCCGTTCTCGGCTGAGGTTTAGCTGTTGGCCAATCTGAGCTAGATTGAAATGCTGATCGTTATCAAGCCCAAAGCTTAAAGTCAACACTTGACGCTGTATAGGTGTCAATGGTTCTAAGAATTTAGCTACATCTTGCGATAGAAGTTCTTGGCTAAGGAGTTTTTCTGGTGAAGCGGCATCGCTGGCTAAAATTTCGCCCAATTCTGTCTCTTTTTCATCTCCTACTTGTTTATTTAAAGAAATGGCTGTGCGAGAAGCAGTGAGATATTCTCGAAGCTTATCTGTGCTTATGTTTAATGCTGATGCAATTTCTTCGGCAGTGGCATGACGACCGAGTTTTTGAAAGCTTTCTCGCTGTACTTTCTTAATTTTGGTAAGTATTTCAGTGAGATGAACAGGCAATCTAATAGTGCGCGATTGTTCTGCTATGGCGCGTGTAATCTCCTGGCGAATCCACCAGTAGGCATAGGTTGATAGCTTATACCCCCGGTTGGGATCAAACTTTTCTATACCCCTTTGTAAGCCAATTGCTCCTTCCTGAATCAAATCTAAGAATTCCAAATTGCGGTTCTGGTATTTCTTGGCAACAGAAACTACTAGTCGCAGGTTAGCTGTCACCATTTTTTGTTTAGCCTTTTGACCAAGGTGTAGTGCTGCTCGGACTTGTGCTTCGGTTTTTTCAACAGCGTTGGCTAATTCTCTCATTGTTGGTTCGCGGTCTAGCTGTTGAGTGAGTTCATTTTTAGATTGCTCAATGACAATCATTTCTTGTACAAGTCTTGCATAAGCGATTTCTTCCTCTGGCTTTAATAAAGGATACTGACCAATTTCTTGCAAATAGATGCGAACCATGTCGGAACTCAGGCTGGACATACAAACTTTTCGACTTTTTTAAACCAGGGGATTTAAAAGTATAAATCAAATAGCTCATTAAAATTTTCTATTTTTAACCGAGTACCGTGGGTTTAAATCCCGCAGTTCAAAAAATAAGCAAGTTTTGGGTCGGGGTCTAAATCCCCATCACAAAACTTAATTACGAATTACGAATTATTTAATAGCCAAGGCATATCAATGCAGTCCTGCCTGAAGTAACCTCTGCTTCAACCTTGTGTACCGCCGTTGGTCATCAGTAGAGCGCACCGCTAGAGATATCGCTTTTTTTGCTCCAACCACGATCGCTAACTTCTTGGCACGGGTCAGCCCGGTGTAAAACAGGTTTCGGGTCAACATCATATAGTGCTGCATATAGATTGGCAGAACTATCACCGGATATTCTGAGCCTTGGCTTTTATGAATAGTCACGCTCCAAGCTAAAGTAATTTCATTCAGGTCAGCATAGTCGTAAATCACAGTACGCTCTCCATACTGCACAATTACTTCTTGTTCAACAGTATCAATGTCAGTGATAATCCCCAAATCCCCATTGAAGACTTCACGCTGGTAATCATTCATTTGTTGAATGACGCGATCGCCAACTCGCAGTATCATCCCACCTCTGTTAATCTCAACCTTGTCAGGACTGGGTGGGTTGATTAACTGCTGCAACACAGTGTTAAGGTTGCGAGTCCCTACCAAGCCCCGCGACATTGGACAAAGTACTTGCACATCAGTAGCAGGATTAAAACCTAAGCGAGGAATCAAATCGGTAATCAATTCGCAGATTGCTTGCACTCCATGTTCAGGCTGATGACCGCCGCCATGCCACAGACAATCAGACACAGGATTGTCAGAAATCGGTTCAATCGTGGGATAAATTCCTCGATTAATTTGGTGAGCAGCAGAGATGATTGCGCTCTGTTGAGCTTGGCGAAATACTTGGGTCAACCGCACCACGGGAACTTGCCCAGAATTGATCAAGTCAGCAAGTATTTGACCTGGGCCCACAGATGGTAACTGGTCAATGTCACCCACCAACAACAGTAGAGCGCCAGCCAATACTGCTTTAACCAAGGAGTAAGCCAGAAATAAATCAAGCATCGATGCTTCATCAACAATAATTGCTGTATGGGGCAAAGGATTGTCACTGTCACATTTAAATCCTCTTGTCTTGGGGTCAAATTCCAACAAGCGATGAATTGTCTTTGCCTCCAATCCAGTCATTTCACCTAAGCGTTGAGCAGCCCGTCCAGTGGGTGCAGCTAGAGCAATAGATTTCCCCATTGCTTTCCACAGGCTGACAATGGTGTGAGTAGTAAAGGTCTTTCCAACCCCAGGGCCACCAGTGAGGATCATGATTTTGGAATAGGCTGCTGTTTCTACAGCTTGGCGTTGCTGTTCTGAAAGCTGAATTTTACGGCTGACTGTAAAGCGGTCAATCCAATCACGCACACGCTCAATGTCAGTGCCAACAGGTTTTTCCAAGCGTTGGCGTATCAGTTGAGCTAAATTCTGTTCCGTATGAAAGTAAGTCGGCTTGTAGCAAAGTAGTGTTTTCTCTTCATCCCGCTCTCTAATCAGCTCGTCTGCCAGAGCCATATCTTTAATAATGATCGCAACCCCTTCTTCTGTGGGCTGATGAGATTCGGTAGTCAGTAGTTTGATTACCGACTCAATCAGTTCGCTTTGTGGCAGGTAACAGTGACCATCTTCGGCAGCTTCACTTAGGCAATGGATAATCCCCGCACGGTAACGAAATTCTGAGTCAGGCGCAATTCCGATATTTCTCGCAATCTTGTCAGCAGTCAAAAAACCGATCCCATAGATGTCGGCTGCTAGCTGGTAGGGGTTTTTGGTAACAGTGGCAATTGCTTCATCCTTATATTGCTTGTAAATCTTCACAGCATAAGTGGTAGAAACGCCATGCCCCTGGAGAAATACCATCACTTCTTTGATTGCTTTCTGAGTTGACCAAGCGTTTTTGATTAAAGTAATCCGCTTTTTAGCGATGCCCTGAACTTCAATTAATCGCTCGATCTGGGTTTCAATAATATCAAGGGTTTCAAGTCCAAAGTGAGCTACGATGCGTTTGGCTGTTACTGGCCCAACACCTTTTATGAGTCCACTGCCTAAATATTTCTCAATTCCGGTGAGAGTGGCTGGTTTGGTTTCTTGATAATTGATGACTTGGAACTGTGGCCCAAATTGTGGATGGTCACGCCAGAAACCAGTTAGTTGTAAAGTCTGCCCTGGCTGGATGTTAGCAAAGCTGCCGACAATTGTTGTCAGTTCGGTGCTACGGGGACGGGTCAGCCTTGCCACAGTGTAACCCGATTCAGCAGAGTAAAAAGTTAGGCGTTCTACGACTCCGGTGATTGTTTCGTGTTGAGGAAAGGCGCTTACTTGTTGAGGAGAAAGATTAGGGGGAGTGGACATTGCTTATCATCAGATGCCGCACATCATTATTATACTCGGAGTGGAGTCATTATAGTACATAAGTACTTTACAATGCACCCTAATTTCCCTTTATCACTCCTATATGTCATAGCTCTAAAACACCGATTCAGTAATAAAAGGCGAGGCTGGAAAATCAGATTTTTAGGTCATTTCAACGACAATTTTCTTCTTGCACTTAAAAGAAACTTGAGTTTTTCATCATAACTTTGAATACCGAATCGGTGTTCTAGGTTTCCTCTTAAGTGGGACTAGTGATTTTTTGGGTGCTTGAGGAGGGCGGTAGCTTTCGCAGCAGTAAAGCGATCCTGGTTATACCTATTATCAACGAGATGAACAAAAACGTTTAGAACAAAGTAGATAACATCTTGAGTTGGTAACTCACTTTGTCCAGGATAACTATATTACAATAACTGCTTGCTACATCAGGGTTTTAATTTCATCGAGCTTTTCTTGAAGGACTTGGCGTAGTTTAATAAGTCGTGTCTGTTCCAATATTTTTAAATTTATTGATTGGATATCTTTAATAGTTTTGTCCATCTGTTTGTTCTGCTTGGCTTTAGAATTAGAAGTACTATACTGCTCTAAGGTTTGTTTAACTAGTGTTTTAGTTTGGCTCAATGATAGTTTTTCTTCAATGACTCGATTAGTTACCTGAGTACGAATCATCAAAGCTTCAGATTCATCAATTTTCATCTGTTCAGAGGATAATTTATTAAGTTCTCTAACTTTGCTGGTTTCTAGCCCTTCAGAGCGAATGACATTTTTGAGGTCTTCCGTCACTTTAAGAAGAGGAAAGATATTGTTATTAATCGATACTGGATTCAGTTGTAGTCCTAACAATACTGAGACAATCTCATGTTCCTCATGTTCCTTAAAATCAGATGTTTCTAGCCATTGTTGTTGTGTTATTAGATCAGAATCTTTAATCAGTGCGAGATATTGAAGCTTCTTGCTGCGGACTAGTCGGTTAATGAAAGCATTCAAAAACTTTGGAATCTCGTCTTCTCGTCCGCTCAGATCGGGATATTTATAAATAATTAATCGAATAAGAGCAGTTGCTAAGTCAAGGTCATGAAGTTTTTGGGAGTGAATACTACTTACTAATTGACCCTCAAAAACTACGACTTCATCTGAAGTATCTTCTTTAGGTAGAAAGACAGCTTTCAGTTTTGTCATTCCAGCAGATGGAGCTGACCTCCATCTGAGTTCTCCATCAAATATTTTGTAGCGTCCATCAAGTTGTGGAATAAGCACTATTGGATTTTGCTGACCTTGCCGACGCAGACTTTCTGCTCGTTCTTGGATTATTAATTGAGGAAATGTTTGTCTTGGTTGAGCTGGATCGGGATCTATAAGACTTACAGCAATTTCATGTATCCCTCCTTGAGTAGCCAGTTGATTAGTGAGTTGCTCAATTTGTTGCTCTAATGTAGTTTTTTCTTCTGAACTAAATACATTTGCTCGCAGCTGTATAATTTCTACTTCGAGTTTCTCTATCTGACTTTTAAGTTGGTGAATTTGCTGAGACTGACCTGCTTGGCCAAACAGTTGACTAATTTCTACAGGTTTTTTACTTGACATCACAGTTCCTCTGTCATCAATTTGATTAAGCTAGTCACAATAGGTTTAAAGTCTTCACTAGCATCATAACCAGGTCGATATAAATTTAAGGGTAATCCAGAACCACTAGCTTTAAGGTAGTAATTAGATTCTCGAATGTAGGGAAAGCATCGGATTCCCATCTGTTTAATTAGAAAGGGAAGAGTTCTCTCAGGCTCAATATCAGTTCTGAGGTTGCCTTTTTTGTCTAAACCTAAAATATCTCGATGTGCCCCAACGCCATATAAATCTACTCGTGTAGGCACAAACCCTAATATTTCAGGTTGAGGCTTCAATCTCAAATCGTCTACTTTACTATAAAACCAATCTAAAAAACCTGCGAAAGCTCCTGTATCTTTATATTCAGGTTTGATAGGAACAAGCACATGTGTAGAAGCTGCTAGTGCAATCAAACCCATAGGCTCTAAGGAAGCAGGAGTATCAAAGATAATCAAATCGCTATTTAAGGGAAAATCTTCTAATCTATCTTTCAGTGTGTAATGACGGCGATTATAGTTGTATATTTCTGCAATGCTTTCTTCGAGAAATTTTCCTCCCTGAATAGCCGTCACAGTGGAAAGATGTTCTGTCCAAAGTGGAACAAGTGGGTAGTCACCTGTAAATGTTTTTTTGAAGACAGCAGCTAGAGACTGTTCCATTGATGCTGGTGCAAGCCTTGCAAAAATGCATAGTGAACCGTTTTGGTCCAGTTCTATTAGGGTAACTTTATAACCTTTGGCACCTACAGCATATGCTAAATGGGTTGCTACCGTGGTTTTACCTGACCCACCTGCATTACTAGCAATTGTTAGTCGGATCTGCTTTTTAACTTTTTTCTTTTTCATTACAATGTCTTTTAAAACTCACATCTTGCTTGTTTTAGTTATTATCAACAACTGAGTTAATTGAAAAAGCCGGGATTTCAGAAAAAAGCTGTTTTACATAACAAGGCTCCTCAAATCTTTGATAGTGGCAACTTAAGACATAATATACAGTTCGGTTATGAAACTAACATTAGTTTCATAACCGAATCGTATATGGGGTTAATTTATTCTGCTCTAAGGTTCGTTAATTATTACTGTTTTAGCACCTACCAGTAGCCCACCAATAACCTCTTTGAGGTGTAACGGTGGGAGAATATCAGAAAAAAAGGAACATAGCTTTGGACTAGCCAATTACAAAGATTAAACTTTTCCACTCCCATTTATAGATCAGTTACCCCTTATTGAGTCAAATCCAGCAGTTATAGGTTATTCCAGCAATATTTTTTAGCTACTCCAACCTTCCTTCTTTACGCACTGCACCCCTGCGAATGTTTGGGATGATCAGGTTTAATTGAGATATTAACTCTCAACATCGCTTATCTTCAGTCGAAACCCGTCGCTATCCCCAAAATCACGATCCTGCTAGACCACGCTTATCACCCTAAAGATATTACAGAGGCATTAAAGTATAAATCAAACAGCCAAGCATCTAAATTAATTTTTGCTGCGTTGATAGAAAAGATTTCAAAAAATTTTATGGGGGCTATATGGGGGCTGTGTGTACCCCAAGGTTGTTTAGAGGCTTGAACAAAATTTGACTCCCATTTGGGGGTTGTATGGGGGCTGTATGGGGTACGATCGACTGATTGAGATTTTACCCCACTTAGCCCCCAAGAGGTTATGATAATTTCTTGACGCTGAAGAAAAAAAAGAGTAGTTATTTTATTCATCTCTTCTCTGCTCCCCACTTCACCTGAACAGATAACTTTCACAAATCAAAATCTATTACCTTTCTCTTTATGTCTAACATTCACACCTTGCAAAAAATTTTTCCTGCTGGCTTTGACAACGGCTATGGAAGCCTAAAACTTTTAGTCGATGGCTTTGAAGTTGTTCGTGTCCCCAGCTATATAACCAATGCCGAGATGGAAGACGTACCTGGGAGGTTAGTTTTTAACGGTAGTGCTTACACAGTTGGAGAATCAGCCTTCCGTACAGGAAATTATTTTGACCGAAACACTGATAACAATGAAAACAAAGTCAACAACGCATTATTGACTTTATTCGGTGCATTGGCACATCTTCCACACCGTAAGGCTTGGCATTTAAAATTAGTTGTTAGCTTACATGATGTCGCTCTGGCTCAAGAATTGCAAAAAGTACTAAACGGGGAATATCAGCCAATACTTGCTGGCAAACAATCAGAGGTGAAGATCGAAGTTCTGAAAGTCGTACTAGAAGGGATGGGTGCATTGTTTGGGCATCAACTACCAAAAAAATTAACCATTTTAGATTTTGGCAATGGCACAACTCTGTATTCTCGTTACAACCAAGGGAAACGAGAAGTTCACACCGCCTACCCCACTGGCGTAGAAGTTCTCATAAACGATATTTCCCAAAAGATGAAACATTTAAATGGCGGAAAAATTGGGGATGCCTCCAAGATCCGATTTTGTCTGGAAATGGGGCATACTCGGTACAGTCGGGACATTGATATCAAAGATGTTTACAGCGCTTGTTTGAAAGATTGGTATGAAAAATACTTAAAGAAAGTAGTGAATCAGACACTTGATGCTAAACACCAGGGGGATGAAATCTGGGCGATTGGTGGAGGTTGCCTGTTACCCGGATTTAAGAAGCTTTTAGAGAAAAACGGGTTCAAAATACTGGACAACCCGGTGGAAGCTAATGTCTTTGGGCTTTTAGAGATGGCAAAAGCCATCAGCAGCAAGAATTCGCCTACTACATCTATTAAGTGATCACAATGACAGAAAAATTTGACTTCGCTCCGATAAAAATTCGGCTTAAAGAAAACTATCGAGAACGCATATTTGCAGAGTCCCAACAACTAGGTAAAAGTTACCTGGAGACGCTTTACTTTATTATTGATTGCTATTTTGTTTTCATCAAGGCTGGATTAGCTACACAACAAGTAGCTTTCACGCCGATTACTACTGACAAGAACAGACTTCAGCCGCCGACTGAAGAGCCATCTATTATTGAAAAGCAAGAAAATTTGGATGACCAAACCTTCATTCTTGATTTTGAGTTGTAAGGGAAGTATGGGACTGCTGCCTCTATAGTGCGTAAATCAAGCGATCGCACAAGAACACATCGCTTTCTTTTGCATAAAGGAGATAATTCTAGCACCTCTGTTTGCTAAAGTAATTCTAAGGCGCGTGAATTTCTAAACAATCCAGAGACATCACAACAATGAGAATACTTCATGGTACCTGGATACCAAACGAGGAAACTGACTTTATCCAGTCAGGGTCTTTTTACTTGTGGGTAGAAACTCAATTATCCCAAAAAAGTTACACCAATAGTCAACAAATTCATCCTGGACACTTGGTAGAATCAGAATTAATCGCCTTTTTAATAGAAGAATTGAGAATTAGAGAAGACAATACTACATTTTCCCAACGCATATCTCCTAAATACTTTGCCTTACCAACCACCAATAATCAGCCCCTACCCTCACCAGAATTAACCAAATATTTAGAAATTGAGTTGACTGATAGCTATGAAGAATTCCAATATTGGCAGATTGATTGTTATGAAACAGTAGTGTCTACCAAAAACGGAACAGCACTTAATATTATTAAACTACTTAAAGATATCCATTTTTTAGCAATATATAATGCGGAGAAGTTTCAAATTGGTTCAGATTTATTATTTTGGTATCATTACACTCAAAGTTTTAAACAAGTAATCCTCAAAGACCAATTTATTCCCGCACTGAAGTATCGACATTTATCAACGGAAAATCCCCACAAAAAAGGCAAAAAAAAGACTGCTAAAGCAGCATTTGAAATTTATGCCACCTGGGAAATTATTTCCGAACAATATGAAGCAAATATTCTGAAATATATTGACTATATGCCACTAATATGTGTGGCAGGTAAAGCAACAGTTAGCTATCCTATTGAGTTTTTTGATCAAGAAACACTATTGCGTCACTTTTCCGAATATGTACTTCACGATTTAGTAACTCACACCCCATCTACAGCCGCTTTTGACAAACAAATTGCTGATTCTCTAATTGAATCTTGCTTTTATCCTCGTCAGCATAACCCACTCACCACAAATACTGCCCTTGAGGAATATCAGCAATGGTTGGTATGGAAAACCAAAATTACTCGTACTCAATCTGATTCACCTTTTCATCTGTGCTTCCAGTTACATTCTCCTTCATCGTCACAAATAGACAATTGGCAAATTCAATTTCTAGTAGCCAGTAAACAAGATCCATCCTTGAAGTTAGCGTTAGCAGACTACTGGACAATGAATCAATTTTCCAAAGCTGCTGTACATAAAGATTTTGGTAAAGATTTTGAAACAAATTTGCTGCTGAATCTGGGTTATGCAGCCAGGATGTATCCCAAACTCTGGCTTGGGTTGGAAACAGCGAGTCCAATCGCAATGCAACTTAGCTTAGATGAAGCATTTGACTTCCTGACTGAAAGTGCTTGGGTGTTAGAAGACTCAGGATTCAAAGTAATTGTACCTGCTTGGTATACTCCCACTGGTCGTCGTCGCGCCAAAATTCGTCTCAAAGCATCGGGTAGCAAACTTGCTGCAACGAAAGGGGAAACAAAAAGCTATTTCGGCTTAGACTCACTGGTGGAGTATCAGTATGAGTTAGCGATTGGGGAGCAAACTGTCACACCTATTGAATGGGAACAACTGATTAATGCTAAAACTCCCCTAGTGCATTTTCGCGGTCAATGGATGGAATTAGACCGGGATAAAATGCAGCAGTTACTCGAATTTTGGCAGTCCCACGGTAACGAACAACCCCAGATGACCTTACTGGAGTTTCTACAACGCAGTGCTGAATTGGGGTCAGAATGGGAAATTGAACATGATGAAGCTTTGTCAGAGATGATAGCAAAGCTACAAGATAAAAGTCGCCTAGAACCAATTTCTGAACTTGATAATCTGCAAGGCACACTCCGAGAATATCAAAAACGTGGTGTTTCCTGGCTACAATATCTGGAAAATTTGGGATTAAATGGCTGTTTGGCAGACGATATGGGTTTAGGTAAATCCGTGCAGGTGATTGCCAGATTAGTGCAAGAGAAGGAGTTACATGAAGCTCTGAAAGTAGGAGAAAAGATTACTTCTTTATCTGCCTTACCGACACTATTAATTGCCCCGACTTCTGTTGTTGGCAACTGGCAGAAGGAAATTGCCAAATTTGCACCTCATTTAAAAACTATGGTGCATCATGGTAGCACTAGGCTGCAAAATCTAGCTGATTTCAAAGCTGCTTGTGAACAAAACGATGTGATAATTAGCTCCTTTACTCTAGTCCGCAAAGATGAAAAGTTATTGAGCGGCATCGAGTGGCAACGTTTAGTACTGGATGAGGCACAAAATATTAAAAATCCGAAAGCTGCCCAAACTAAAGCTATTTTAAAATTAAGAGCTAAACATCGGCTGGCATTAACAGGAACTCCTGTAGAAAACCGCTTACTGGATTTGTGGTCAATTTTTAATTTTCTCAATCCTGGTTACTTGGGTAAAGAAGCCCAGTTTCGGAAAATATTCGAGATTCCGATTCAAAAAGACAATGATCGTGTAAGATCTGCCACCTTGAAAAAACTGGTAGAACCTCTAATTCTGCGAAGGTTAAAAACTGACCAATCTATTATTAATGACTTGCCAGATAAAGTGGAACAAAAACTCTACACTAACCTAACCAAAGAGCAAGCATCGCTTTATGAAGTGGTGGTACTAGATGTCGAAAAACAATTGCAATCAGCAGAGGGAATTCAACGCAAAGGATTGATTCTTTCAACCCTGATGAAATTGAAGCAGATTTGTAATCATCCAGCCCAATTTCTGCAAGATGGGAGTGATTTTTCACCACTACGTTCCCACAAACTCAGTCGGTTAGCAGAGATGGTTGAGGAGGCAGTTGATGAAGGAGAAAGTTTACTCATTTTTAGTCAATTTACGGAAGTGGGTGAAAAGATCGAGAAACATCTCAAACATAGTCTGCATTGCAATACTTACTATTTGCATGGTGGCACTAGTCGCCCACGTCGAGAACAAATGATTACCGAATTTCAAGACCCAAATACAGAACCATCGGTTTTTATCCTTTCCTTGAAAGCAGGGGGCGTAGGTATCACCCTCACGAAAGCCAACCATGTCTTTCACTTTGACCGTTGGTGGAACCCAGCAGTTGAAGACCAAGCAACGGGAGCAATGCGGTTTTGTCAGATCCAGTAAAAAACAAGCGATCGCAAAAATAAAATCTAAGTAAGAAGTAACTTTATTTACTAAATATGTGCTGGTAGCC
>NZ_JACJSH010000104.1:0-14222 GCF_014698055.1 Nostoc sp. FACHB-133 | reverse complement strand
TCAGTGACATCGAATCATACCTCAAGCGATCGCTTTTTAGATCCTAAATAACTCTTGATGGAGCCAACTTATTTGTTAAGCAATATTTCGCCAGCAGTATCAAAAGTTGCCAAGAACCATCTTTTCCTTTAAGTGACAAACTTGTCCAACTTCTTCTTCCAAACCCTGTCCAAAATCTTCTTAAAGTCAC
Source organism: Nostoc sp. FACHB-133 (assembly GCF_014698055.1). NCBI lineage: Bacteria > Bacillati > Cyanobacteriota > Cyanophyceae > Nostocales > Nostocaceae > Nostoc > Nostoc sp. FACHB-133. Next base: position 14,032 of record NZ_JACJSH010000104.1, on the reverse strand, counting down.
ATTTTCTTCCAAAAGCTGTCCAAAATCTTCTTAAAGTCACAGGAAATGCCAGTAGTACCAAAGGACAAAGCTGTTCATTTGGTAGTGGATTCAAGCTCGCCCTGCTAAATCAATTAGGTTTAACTAATCGAGTTCCGCAGTTGTAGCAAAATTTAGACCGAGCCGGGTTTTGCTCACCACACTCGGTACAAAAAACATTTGCACCTGCCACAAAAGGAGGCTCAACAGGGGAAATATTTGATATGTGAGGCTCCTCAATGAGATCAACTAGCGGCTTCTCAGGATAAATTACAAGCTGAATAACTGGGGGTTTGCTTTTGTTATCTAGTTGCAGGTTCTCAGAAGTGATTAAATCTTTAATAATTGTGGCTTCGCGTTTGTAATCTGGGCTATCGCTACCCCCAATTTTTTCTAGCTCTGCTTCTCGCTGCTTCAAATAGTTTATGAACTGGTCGTACAAGCCTAGTTTGTCTTGGGCTTGGTCAGCATCGGCTAGTTTTGCCGACACTTGATGCCCAATTGCTTCTTTGTCAGGGCGACACGCCAGCACCTCTAATACTTGCACCGCTTCTTCCCAACTAGAAGCAATTTCTACATTCTCTGAGCCGATTACAGTTTCGCGGGTGTAGCGAATCACCTTTTCTTCGGTGTTGCGATTTTCTTCTAGCCGCAAAACACCTAATGCTCTAGCTTGCACTACTAGTTTAAAAACTTCGGGGTTGTCGGGAAACACATCCCAGAAAGGAGGTTCTTTTTGAATATGCACGGGAACAGGAAGGTCTTTGGTTTCACCTCTGAGTTGCGATCGCTTGGCTTCAATAGATTGTCCTTTCCAGTCTTGATAAGATTGCCGCAACTCTCTAATACCATCTATACAGCGCAGGGAAAAACCGCCCTTTTCTTGGACAAAGACAATTCGATGCTGTTCTTGTTGTCCCAGAGGGGTGATAGAATCGGCATTTCCCACTCTTTCTTGTAAATAAGGTATCAGTTTAATAGCAGTTGGATCGCTGCTGTTGCGACCTCCCACTATAGCAACTTTGGTATTTAAGGCAGGAGTAAACCCGGCATCTGCACTTGAGAGAACTGCCTGGGATAGTAAGATTAGGGGTTGGGATTTTTGATAAGCGATGCGGATGTTGCTGCGAATTGCCTCTGGATCGTTTTGTAAGCTTTTGAAAAGGCGATCGCAGGCTGCTAAATCTTGCTTTAATCGGCTCTCTTGAGGAGATTTTTTGACGACTAACTGGGTTTTGACGGCAACTATTTCTTGAAAGTCGTCATAATTCACCTCTTGTAGTTGGGTAATATCGAATAACTGCATTACTTCTTTCGCGGTGCGAGTCTGTTTCCACAGAGGACTGGCATCTTGCAAAATATCTTCCGACATCGTGGTGCAAATTTGGTTCAGCCCGATTTCATAGCGGCTTTTGCTACCTTGAGTGGCTCCTGCTAACTGCTCAATCAAGTCTTGATAAAGCAAATTAAGTTCTTCGCGGTTATATAGTTTAAACCCATTAATTTTCAAAGCATCAGCACTATCTGCTTCTTTATCAGCTTTTTGTTTAAAGTTATCGCGTAGTTGCCGTAACTTTTGATTAAACCGCGCTAACCGCTGCTCCATGCGATCCAGATGCTCTAAAATTCGCTCAATCACCTGTAGAGACAAAGTGCGACTTTTGTGTTGAATGATTGCAATAAAGCTACTTTCTAAACCTGTAAGCGCTTCCTCACAATACTTTTCCATTTGGGCTTGTTTAGTTAGACCAAACAAGTTTTTAAATTGGTTAATATCTTGCAGTGCAGCTTCATACTGCTGCTGCCGATTAATTTCGTTAGGTTGCCAGACTTTTTCTGATTCACGGCGGAACTTTTCTGAAGCATTGGCAAATAGCTGACGGACGTTAGTAATAAAAGCATCAGCAAATTTGGGGCCCAGATTGCGATCGCGCATAATCTTGTAAAACTCTGCCTCAATCGCTTGTCTGCCTTGTTGGATAATGCGATCGCGGTTATCATACATTTTTTGGAGAAAGTCACCATGTGTTCGTTCATCGGCGCTTAATTCTCGCAAGTGATTGGCACGATATTCATCAACTTTGGGGATGAGATAATCATCCAAGAATCTCAGAATTTTGCCTCGCTCTGTACCAATCATATTGACACCTTGATGGGTACATTGCAATTTATTATCGCTAGCGATTTCATTACGGATACTATTAATCCAACCAGATACTTCTGAGATATAAGATTTACCTGCTGCCGAAGAGAGGTCTGCAATCAATTCGGTTTCTGTGAGTCGCATTCCCTTGAGAATATCTTTTTGGATTAAATCCAAAACATTAGGTGGGAGTGACACCGACTCATTCAGCCACCAATTTACTAAATCCATACTCAACCGATTGGATAGCGAATTGTGAATCTGAGCGATAGGAATTTCAATTGTGGAAAGACCAAAGCTCATGAAGTTTTTGGGATAGCCTCTACCACCTGGATCGGCCTGCGCCCAAGCTCCTTTAATGTTGTCTCGAATAGAGCGTTTGTGTGGAGCAAAATCAGAGGTAAGATCCAAAAAAACGTTTTGAGCAATCATTTCTCGAATTTGATCAAGATTAAACTCACTTTCGCCATTCTTGGTGCCAACTAAATAGGTAAAGTCAAAGGGAGGTAATTTATTGCGAACCTCATCCACTAAACCAGCGCTAAATTGAGATATATACTCAGTTCTGTAGTCAGAAAAGTAACTCAATTCCATCAGAGCAGCGTAGCCATTAGCGAGAACGCGATCGCCTACATTAATGCTGGCAAAAGCATTAGGCATTGGGACAATTGCTGTAATTAAAGGACTTCCCTGACCTTTAAGCCAGTTACGTAAGCAGTAGCCGATGTCAATTAACATACCACTGCCAGTTCCACCAGAAATTGAGCCAACGACGAAAACATTTAACCCACCACTACTAATTCTGATGTCGTACTTCTCTAACATCAAACTTTCGTGACCTTTGACGCGATCGCACGCTTCAAAAAACCGTTGTCTAATCTTGTGATAGTTATAAAAAAAGGCAAAGCGACCACAGGCACGAATTTGACCTGCACCAGCTTCCAATGCTCCAATATTGCGCTCTAATTCTCTCGGAAACCAAGACTCAATCCAAGGATACTTTTCCATATTGGACATAATGTCGTTGACTTCTCTACCACTGACACTTGCCCAATGTTTTTCATGATCCTTTAATGGCGATCCTGCTACCTCTGGATTACTAACTTTATAATCTTTATCTGTGTCAATACTAAAAAAACTAATAATGGGAAAATTCTTCAAACTGCCATAGGCTTCTTCTACTAATCTTCTGATCCGTGACAAGACTTCTACACCTGTACCACCCACACCCACCAACACGGTGGGAACCATACTTTTTTCTTCAACTGCTGCCATAATCTTCTCCTTTTAATTTTTAAAGTTCAAAATATTAAGGGTTATTTTTATTTGATTATTTGTTAGCTATTAATTCTCAAGTCCTGTCTTTTATTTCAACAAGTTGAGAAAAAAGGTAAGCTAGATAACTGCCAAAGAATTAGGGGGATAACAATAGTCCAAAATAAAGCATTACCTAATGCTAACTGGCCACTCAAGTTCATTGGCAAGTTAATTAACCCTTGAAGAACCCATTTGTCTAAAGGCAGGATAATTAGCCACATGAAAGCAATCCAGGTACAACCTCGCCAGAAATAAACCCATTTAAGATTGCTGTTGAAGCTAGCAAAAAATATATCTTTAAAAAAGATTAGAAGATTATTCGATTCACCGGATATATAAATTCCGTTGGTGGTGTAAGTAGCTGACTGGATTTGGGGAGCATCTGCTCCTACTACCACAGCATTGATTTTGACTTTCTGAGCTACTGCCTGAATCAAAACTGATGGTATCACATCAGCCACTCCATCAGTGACGAGCAATAATTCATGGCAACGATCCTGAATATTGCTGAGAGCTTTTGTACCTTGGTCAATGGCTTGGCTGAGATTTGTTCCAGTACCAATCTGAGACGACAGATTAGGGTTTGCTAAGGCTGAATTCAACTCATTTTCTAACTTTTGTCTATCTGATGCAAAAGAATTATTTAAGGGGATGACTTGATCGCCAAACCCAAAAATTTGGATATTATTGGGAACCTTCAATTGCTGGGAGTTTTGTTCAATATACGATCGCACCGCCGCTACTTCTTGAGCCATGACAGTATTCGGTGCGTTGAATGACTGACCTTGGTAGGTGCTGCTGCTCAGATCCAGAGCGATCGCCACTGCTACACTAGGTCTACCCAAGGTTAAAACTGAACACAAAATAGTCGCAACTAAACAAACTCCAAACACGATTAACGGAATCTGAAACAAAGGATATAGCCACAAACTGCGACGAAATCTGCTCATCTGGGATTTTAAGGAGTTATTTATTTCAGTGGCGGGCGAATCGGCACTAGACCAGCTTGGTCTACAAGTTTTTGACCGTCATCACTTAAAAGTAAGTTGACATAAGCTACACCAGCTTCTTCATCTAAGGTGCGATCGCGTTTGATCACAACAAAAAGCCGCCTAGTTAGCGGGTAGATATCTTTAGCAAAATCAGTTTTATTCACTAGCTTTTCGATACAAGGAGACACAAAAGCTTGAGTAGCCTCTTTCGCTATTGGCAAAGGCTCAATTAAACTTTGATTGCAGACTTCTGAAGCAGTAGCATAACCAATCCCACCAGGAGTTTGAGCTACCTTTCGGATAGCTGTTGTAGTGTCTATCAGATAAGGTTTTACAGATGGGGCAAATGCTTCCTTCGCCAACACTTTTTCTTGAAAGTATTCAGGAGTACCGCCATCATTAGGGTCACGGCTCAAAGGCTTAATTTCAATAGCGGGGCCACCCACTTGGCTCCAGTTCGTGATTCTGCCAGTGTATATATCTTTAATCTGAGATACCGTTAAACCAGGGATAGCCAAATCACGATGGACGTAAAAAGCAATTCCATCAATGGCAACAGGTTGCTGTTCCAAAGTGAAATTGCGTTTTTTTGCGTTGTCAAACTCTTCGTTCTTCACAGGCCGCGAAGATTGGGAAAAACTGAGTTGACCTTCTATCAGCATTTTTATCCCGCTACCAGACCCAGCCTTAGTTCCTGGTGGTGGCTGGGTGTAGGTTAACTCAAATCCCGGATGAGCTTGCACAATCAGCGCTACTATTGCCGGAGTCCTTAGTGGTGCAAAGCTTGTAGAACCGCCGTATCTAATGATTCCCTTGGGAACGTTAGGCACTTCAGCTAAAGTGCGGTAAAGATTAACAAGATGAGGAGCAGAGACTAGAGCGGTAGGAGTTAGAGTAACGGAAGAGGTAGGAATAGAAGGAATTACTTTTTTCTTAGGAGGAAGTGCCAAACAAATACCGTTGATTTTTTGCTGATCTGTTGGACAAGGTTTCGGTATAAATATGAAAGCAACAACAAAGGCAGTTAAAACAACACCACCAGTTATAGCAGCAGGTTTAACCCATTTGGGCAGCTGACGGCTATTGTCCATTCCCTCCTTTGGCAAACCACATATCACACAGGATGAACCGTGATTTTCCTTGAGTTCATGCTTGCCAATAAGATATTGCTCTGAGTAGGTTTTATCATTTTTGGGTTCACCATCACATTTCCAACTTATTGCCACGCTTGCCAGCCCTCTTGATTGACTCTTTGTTACTTTGGCGATTTATTTTCTAGATTCTGACTGAAAAGATAAAGCCAGCCGCTAGATAAGTATTAAAACAAAATTAATTACACAAAATTTAGGAATGAACCCCTTATCCAGACTTAAAACTCGTGTGTAAATAATTCTGTGCGATTACTTAAATAGAATTAAATAAATTCTTGCGTCGGCGATTCAAAGTTTTGGCGATCTACCAATCGTTGTTGACTACTACGGGAAACTTGCACACCTGTGAAATACTCAATATCTGATGCTGCATCTTCATAGCTAACATTGGCACTCATGCGTAGACAGCAAATTTCCAGATCCGGGCTCAGTTGATTCCTGGAAAGGACTTCCAACTGCTGCGCTTGCTTGTTATAGTGTTTATTATCATTATAAGAGTCTAGTTGAGAACAAAGACCGAGTGTTTTTTTCAGCGAAAAGTTTTATCTCTAAGGCTTTTGGGCATTTTCTTACGTCGAACTCAGGTTAGTTCAGGTAAATTCCAGCAATGGTAAGTTGCCAATTATGACTCAGATATTTACAGAGAAACATTCTACTCTAGATAAATTGCGATCGCGCTACCGTTATCAAATTCTCCCATACATCCTATTGCATCCGATTTGAAACCGCATTGCATAGATACATCCAATTGGTCACTTACTCTATTACCTCTTTGCCAAGCAATTTGACTGACGTAGAAATCTTCACCATCTCCTAGATTAGCAAGTTGGCTAGGAGTAAGCATAAGGATTAAACAATAGCGTGTAGAGCAGAGTTTGAGGTTAGCGCTAGCATCGCTGAAAGCCCCTATAACTGTATAGTCACAGCCATATTTTTCGCCTTCAACTGCAATGGTACAAGTTGATGGATAAAAGGTTTGGTGATATTTAAAATTGTTAGCTGGTTTTGCTAATGTAGGACTAGCATTTAGGCTTAATAGACCAACGGAGGTAATTAGGGATACAACCATTCTTTTCAACATTATTCTGACCCTTGTAAAAATCATTGTTATGGGTGATACAATCTTAGTAAAAATTCATACAGTAGTTTTACTGTTCCAATGAGTTAGACAATATCCCATATATTCATGCGATACATCCACCTTTTCTGCTTGTTTGTATGCAGTTTTCATACCTGGAGAATGCACAAATGCGATCGCCTGATTGCAGAAAAGTGCATAATTAATGAATATTCGCTTATTTATTATCCAAAGGTGCAGTTTTATTAGATACTCAAAGAATCTATATGAAAGCGCACCTATGACTAAACAATACGGATTACACAAGTGTTTGCAGTTCGGATTGGCAGGGTTGCTAGGCTGGTTAATTGTCAGTATCTTTACTGCTAAAGCCCAGGCACAGCAAAGTAATATCGTACCTGATAACACACTTGGGGCTGAGTCCTCTCAAGTTATAGGCAACTTTCTGGGACTACCTATAGAAGTAATTACAGGTGGTGCAACTCGCCAAATCAATCTTTTTCACAGCTTTCAAGAATTTAATATCAGCGAGGGACGTGGGGCTTATTTTTTCAGTCCTAGCGCAGATATTCAGAATATTTTGGCACGGGTGACAGGTGGAAATCGCTCTGAGATTTTGGGTACACTGGGTACTTTTGGCAACTCGCAGCCGAATTTATTTCTGATAAATCCCAATGGAATTATTTTTGGGGAAAAAGCCAGTTTAAATGTGCAGGGTTCGTTTGTTGCCACAACTGCGAATGGGGTGCAGTTTGGCAATGCAGGAAATTTTAGTGCGACGAATCCGCAAGTGCCAGCTTTGTTGACGGTGAATCCAAGTGCATTGTTTTTTAATCAGATTAATCAAAATGCAGCGATTACTAATCAATCGCAAGCACCCGCAGGAGTTGATCTTGTCGGCAGAGATGTTACGGGTTTACGAGTTCCAGATAGTAAGAGTCTGCTATTAGTTGGTGGTAATGTCAACTTAGATGGGGGTGGGCTGACAGCTAATGGTGGCAGAGTTGAGTTAGCTGGTTTAACTGCACCGGGAAATGTTGGATTAAATGTCGCAGCTAATGCATTAACTTTAAGTGTTCCTAATGATTTACAGCTAGCTGATATATCTTTCTCGAATCAAGCGTTTGTAAGTGTTATTGGTGCAGAAGGAGGAGATATTGCTATTAATGTGCGTAATTTCGAGATATCTAATTCGTTTCTATTTGCAGGAATTGATACAGGATTGGGTGATGGTAGTACTAAAGGTGGAGATATTAATATTAACGCTGATTCAATCTCTTTGTTAAATAATGCTCAAATAGCTAATTCGACTGATGGGAAAGGAGATGCGGGTAATGTTTTCATCACAGCCCGTGACGCAATTTCTCTAGACAGTGCATCTATTGGTAGCAATGTTGGGAGTATTGATGCTGTAGGTAACGCAGGAAAGATTGACATTACCACTGGTTCTTTGTCGGTAATGAATGGCGCTCAAATTAATTCTTTTACTCGCGGACGTGGCAATGCCGGAAATATCACAATTCAAGCTAGGGATACAGTGACGTTTGATGGTGTTGGAAGTAATGGATTTGTCAGTGCCTCTAGTAGTAGTGTAATATCTGGTGCAGTGGGTAATGGTGGGAATATCAATGTGACTGCTGGTTCACTATTTTTGACAAATGGTGGAGTGCTAGCAGTTGTTGTTAATGGAGCATATGGAACACTTGAAGGTGGTCAAGGTAGAGGTGGTAACGTCAATATTAATGTGCGTGATGCCTTAACAGTATCTGGTGCCAAGACTGGAATCTTTGGGATTTTAGATGCTGGTGCTATTGGACGTGCTGGGGATATTAACGTTGAAGCTGCAAATGTTTTCTTTAGAAATGGTGGGGGAATAGTTACCAGTACTTTTGGTAGAGGAGATTCAGGTAATATTTTCATCACAGCCCATGATGCCATTTCTCTAGATAGTACATTTATTGCCAGCAATGTTGAGAGTATTGATGCTGTAGGTAACGCAGGAAAAATTAACATTACCACTGGTTCTTTGTCACTAACTAATGGCGCTCAAATTAATTCTTCTACTCGTGGACGCGGCAATGCCGGGAATATCACAATTCAAGCTAGGGATACAGTGACTTTTGATGGTGTTGGAAGTGATGCTTCTGCCAGTGGTTCTTTTAGTAGAGTAGAAGCTGGTGCAGTAGGTAATGGTGGGAATATCAATGTAACTGCTGGTTTATTATCTTTGACAAATGGTGGACAACTAGGAGTTCTTGTTAATGAAGCATCTGGAACACTTGAAGGTGGTCAAGGTAGAGGTGGTAATGTCAATATTAATGTGCGTGATGCCTTAACAATATCCAGTGCAGAATCCAGTGCATATAGTGGAATCTTTGGTACTTTGAGTGCTGGTGCTATTGGACGTGCTGGGGATATTAAGGTTGAAGCGGAAAATGTTTTTGTAAAAGATGGTGGGACAATAATTTCCAGCACTTTAGGTAGAGGAGATGCGGGCAATATTTCCATCACAGCTCGTGATGCCATTTCTCTTGACCAACGAGGTATTTACAGCAATGTCGAGAGTATTGATGCTGTAGGTAATGCAGGAGATATCGACATTACCACTGGTTCTTTGTTCGTAACGAATGACGCTCAAATTAATTCTTTTACTCGTGGACGCGGTAGTGCTGGAGATATCACAATTCAAGCAAAGGATGCAGTAACTTTTGATGGTGTTGGAAGTAATGGATTTGGCACTGGTTCTTTTAGTAGTGTAGACGCTGGTGCAGTAGGTAATGGTGGGAATATCAATGTAACTGCTGGTTCATTATCTTTGACAAATGGTGGACAACTAGGAGTTAGTGTCAATGAAGCATCTGGAACACTTAAAGGTGGTCAAGGTAGAGGTGGTAATATCAATATTAGTGTGCGTGATGCCCTAACAATATCTGGTGCAGGTACTGGAATCTCTGGGTTTTTGGGTGCTGGTGCTATTGGACGTGCTGGGGATATTAAGGTTGAAGCGGAAAATGTTTTCTTTAGAAATGGTGGGGGAATAGTTACCAGTACTTTTGGTAGAGGAGATTCAGGTAGTATTTTCATCACAGCCCATGATGCCATTTCTCTAGACAGTGCATCTATTGGTAGCAATGTCCAGAGTATTAATGCTGTAGGTAACGCAGGAAAGATTGACATTACCACTGGTTCTTTGTCCGTAACGAATGACGGTCAAATTAATTCTTTTACTCGTGGACGCGGTAATGCTGGAAATATCACAATTCAGGCTAAGGATGCAGTGACGTTTGATGGTGTTGGAAGTAATGGATTTGGCACTGGTTCTTTTAGTAGTGTAGACGCTGGTGCAGTAGGTAATGGTGGGAATATCAATGTAACTGCTGGTTCATTATCTTTGACAAATGGTGGACAACTAGGAGTTAGTGTCAATGAAGCATCTGGAACACTTAAAGGTGGTCAAGGTAGAGGTGGTAATATCAATATTAGTGTGCGTGATGCCTTGACAATATCTGGTGCATATAGTGGAATCTTTGGTACTTTGGGTGCTGGTGCTATTGGACGTGCTGGGGATATTAACGTTGAAGCTGCAAATGTTTTCATAGGAAATGGTGGAATTATTAGCAGTAACAGTGATGGAAAAGGTACAGCAGGCGATATTAATATTATTAGTGATGTTGCCCGCCTTAATAACGGTCAAATTACTGCTAAAACAGCCTCTACTGATGGTGGCAACATCAATTTCAATCTTTCCCAATACTTACTCCTACGCAATGGTAGCCAAATCTCTACCACCGCAGGTACAGCGCAAGCAGGTGGCGATGGTGGTAACATCAATATTGATTCCAGATTTATCGTTGCCGTCCCCGAAGAAAACAGCGACATCGCAGCCAACGCCTTCACAGGAACAGGTGGCAACGTCAAAATTAACTCGCAAGGTGTTTTTGGTATTGAGTCGCGAGCAAAGCCAACCGAGAAAAGTGATATTACAGCCAGTTCGGAACTTGGCGTTTCAGGTGTAATCAACATTAACGCACCCGATACTAGTTCCATCCTAAACAGCTTCACCGAATTATCCCCAGCCATCGACACCAATGCACTAATCGCCAATAGTTGCATTTCACGCGGCACAAAGCGACAAGAAAACTCTTTTACTATTACAGGTTCTGGTGCTTTGACCACTAATCGTCCTGGTGTTTTGGTTTCTAACTATACAACTGGTGAGGTTAGAGGTGTAGAAACTACATCCCGTCCTTGGAAAAAAGGCGATCCGATTATAGAACCGACTGGTCTATATCGGCTGAATAATGGGCAGTTGCTATTGAGTCGAGAATGTTCTAATTAATATTATGTAGAAATCTGACTTGATTTATAAAAAATCTAAGTATCTGTAAAGTGGGATGTCACTGAAACTGGATTTAGCTCCCCTTAATCCTCTCCTCGCTCTTCGGGAGGAGAGAAAGCGTAGCTTTGGCGGGGTGGGGTTCTTTGTGTCAACATCACAGATGTGGTTCAAATATATGCAAACTGCTGTAATATTAAAAGGGCTGATAGCGCACTGAAAAACTAAAGCCATTATCTTGCAGTGAATTACTGCGATCGCTTGTGCCCATAAATGGTATACCATAGTCTGCACGCAATACCAAACCGTTTAAAGGTTGCCAGTTCAAGCCTAAACCCAAGCTAGCAATGGTTTGTGGATCGGCATTAATACCGCGATTGTTCCAAGCTGTGCCAATATCAAAAAAGGGTATTAGCTGTAATGTTTCCACATTCGATGCTAGGGGAATACGAACTTCCACACCTCCAACTACCCCATTGTCAGCAACAATTTGATTTTGACTATAGCCGCGTACTGTATCTACTCCACCAATACTGATTTTTTCGAGCGAAAGTAAGGAATCAGGAGTAAGTTGAGTGTTAACTTTAGCCAGCATCAAAATGCGGGGAGATAGCCGTTGCACCCATTGAAATTGTCCTAACCAGGAGAAAAAACGCCCATCAGTACCACTATCGTTGATGGTTGGATCAAAAGCATCGATGCCAAAACTAAATTGCGATCGCGCTGCTAAGACACTGTTAGCATTACGTTGTAACCAATCTTGCGAAAAGCGAATTACCGTAACTCTTGATTTTCCATCTTCGGGGCCTTCAGTAAAGGAGAAGGGAATATCATTGAGTATGTAGGTTTGACTGCGCCGTAAATCAAATGCCAACGAGAGAGCAAATTCGTTGTTTGGCGTGTGGGTTAGCGGTTGACGGATATTAAAAGAAAGGGTTTCGGCTTCGCTGCGGATATTTAAATCACGAAATTCGCTTTCAATAATCCGGCTAGCACTGTTACTATAGCGGACACCAATAGTTCCATCTAGGGCGTTAAAGGGAATAGAATAATTGATATTGTAAATATCTAACCCTTCACTACCAGCATATTCAGCACTGAATTTATCTCCAAACCCTAATACATTATCGTGAGCAATAAAAACACTCCCTTGTTCTGAACCAACGCTAGGTGATTGATTATTTGCAAAGTTCACCCCAGTATGGAATGGTGGCGATTCGGTAATTGTCACCTGTAAAATATTGCTACCTGGAGTGCTACCTGCGGTTAACTCGGCATTGACTCGTTCAATTACGGGGTCAAGTTGTAATAATTGCAGCGCTTCTTCGAGACGTTTTTGGTTTAAAGGCTTACCTGCCAGCCGTGCAATCCGGGAACGCACGTATGCAGTTTGCAATCTTTCTAACCCTAAGATAGAAATTCCTTCAAGTTCGCCTTCCACAACTTGGATTTGCACAACACCGCTAGCGATATCTTGATTGTTGGGAATAAATGCACCACTGCTGATATAGCCATTATCAACATAGAGTTTGGTGATTTGCGATCGCAGTTGCAATAACTGCTCAAATGTGATGTTTGTATTTTCTAAGGGTTGTTTTAACTTGATGATTTCATCTTTTAAAACAGAGTATCCGGTAACTTGAATTTCTCTGACAAAGAAACTTTCACCGCTAGGAAAAGTTATGTTGGGTAGATTTTGCTGTTGTGGTGATAGAAGTATGGGGTTATTTGGTGCAGATGGTGTGGGAGCAATAGTTGGTGATGGTGATGGTTGAGGAATAGTTTTTTCCACTTTCCCTGGTGTACCAAGGGGAATTATCACCCCAGATGGGGGTGTAGATTGAGCAAATACAGCAAGTGGATTGATGCTGATGCAGGTAAATAGTACCAAAAAAAGCTGTTGAAAGCGGAATAAAAAAACCATTTTTTATCTAGATTTATAAAGGTTATCATTTATAATTAGTAAGACTTTTAGATGCATTTACAATTAGTAATATACCTTCGTTTATTCACGACTACTAACTTAGTAATCGGATGAATAATGAGATATTTAAAAACTATTATCGCTTCATTAAAATATCATAGTACTTTGCGTGATGATTACACCTTTATGCAATCACCAAAATCCAATGTTGCTATGATAGTATTTATAATTTATTCATTGATATAGCAATCCTAAATGATTTATCAACTTCCTTCCTTTTTCTCTTGGCGCTCTTGGCGGCTTGGTGAACCACCGCTGTAAGCGGGTTTCCCAGCGTAGGCGACTGGTTTTCCCGTTGGGCGATATGCCTCCGACACACTATGCGAACGATAACCTTTACAACTCAAATAGGATTGCCATAACACAAAAAATGCATTAAAAAATATGCAATAGCGCAAACTCTGACTTATCAGTTTGCTAATCACCAGACAACTTGAAACACAGATAATTTACGCTATCTATATTTAATAAAGTATGTTCAATTTAAATTCCCGTCACAAATGGTTACTGACCGTAGCCGAAGTAACATAATTACGAACTTGTACCCTTCGATTTCGCTCAGGGTAAACTGAGCGAAGTCGAAGTATTACGAATTATTTTAACGGGACGATATAGTTTCCACATTTACAGCCGAGCATTGTCGAAGATTATCGCAAGTATACGCTATTACTGAACCGTCAGGCTCAACAGAAAACAAAAAATTATCAGCAGCATAATTAGGGTGTCTTTTGGAAGTTCCAGCATAGACAGGGTTATTTCCCACTAAAATTAATCCTTCAGAGGAAGACTTGAGACTAATTTCCTAGTCTATAGCCTGGCTTTTATTTATTGAAGAGTCAAAATATCTAGTTCTCATGGCTCCATAATATCCTTCCATCACCAAGACGCTTTCGTAAACAACTCCATCAATGCTAAGTAAGCCGTGGGAAAAATTTATAAGTATGTAACAAAAAATTAAGCAGAAGAATTGGAGTTAAATCTTATACGCTGTGTACTATATTTTCCCTTCTCTG
>NZ_JACJSH010000103.1:0-14353 GCF_014698055.1 Nostoc sp. FACHB-133 | reverse complement strand
CGAGTTCTGTCAAAGAGATTGTTGTAGTGACCCATGCTACGAAGCGGTCTTTCTTGACCAAGGTTGGGACGGTCTACTACTATTTCTAAGATACAAGGTTGAGTATCAACACGCTCTTTGCTCAGAGATTGTTCTATACTTTCTAATAAAAACTTCACGCGTTCATTTGCTGTCGAGCTTTTAGGATTATATAGAGGTTCATTAGTGATATGCTGACAGAATAAGTTGTCATCAGGAAATACTTGACTTTTATCGAAACTAATTAGAACTTGACGTAACCCATTTACTAAATCTTCAGGATTTGTTTCCTTTACTTGCTTATACAAATTGTTAAATGTTATGCCTAAAGCTCTAGTAGGAATCCCAACAATCCAACGGCGTACAAAGTAAGATTCTAAATATTGCAGGATTTTCTCAAAATCTTGAATAGATAAGTGTTGTGCCTCATATTCATAATAAATATTTAGGAGAAATATATGACAAGTAGTGAAATCCAGTTTTTTTAATCGCTGAAACCAATGCCTTAGTTTTGGTTCTTGTTCTTCCTCATCAAAATTAAGTCGTAGATAATAATTAGTAAATTTTATAAGGTTATGTAACTCAGCCTTGATACCTAATTCGGGTTTTTCAAACCGTTTAGCCGATTCATCAAAACGTTGTTTGATTGATTTATAAACGGCTTTTTCATTAACTGCCTCTCCATCTTTACGTAAATAAAACCAAAATGCCTTAGTTAATTCGTCTGCATATTCCTTTTGCTTCATATTTAATTTAAAACTTTCTTGAAGAGGCAGCCACTCGCTGTTGTAAACTTCATCTCTTTCTTCAGAAGGTAACTTCATAAATATATAGTTACGAACTAAATCTGCTTGGGTTAATTCTTCTCCTTTGTTGTTCAAACTCTCAAAAATAAGATATGGGTTATCGTTGTTATCAGAAGTAATATTTACTAATACCAAACGTTCTAGAATAATATTTTTAAATTTTGCAAAATCTAACAAAATATTCTCATCTACAAAAGGCTTCTTCAATTTTCCATCAAAAAATTTATAAGCTTCATGTATTGCTCCTGATTGTGATTCTTTGTTTTTACCCTTAGCTATCTTACTGTCGATAATGTTTTTATATGCGTCGCAGTCGTCTTGAGTAGGCAGCACTTTATAAAAATCATCATTCTTTTGATACTTATTTATCAAAAAAAATTCATGTATCTGTTCTGCTATTTGTTTGTCAGACTTCTTGAGATAGTTTCTTAATGCCGCCAAAAGAATACTAAGAGTTGTAAAACGTTGTTGTCCGTCTATAACAATATATCGACTTATACCGTCAGCGGTTCCCAGTTCAGCTTGGGTTACTATAGGCCCAAGAAAATAAAAACCTTTTTCATCATCATTATAAAGACTCATCAAATCTTCCCACAAAGTCTCCCAGTTCTCTTTTTTCCAAGAGTATGGTCGCTGAAAAAGAGGTATTTGAAACTGTTTACCACCTTCTAATAAGTTACGGAGAGTTGTTTCTGATGCTTTCATGCTTGTTATTTGCTTTATGTATCATATACGATAATAACTAATTTTTTGTATTATCAAAGACTTCAATGTGAGAGATTTACATTAAAAAGCCCGCTAATGCGGGCTTTTTAATGTAGCCACAGATTAAAACCTGGGGTATTTCATGTTAATTATTACCTACCTCGCTGCCGTAGGCATACCCAAAATATCCTCAAGCCTCGGCATATCTTCTAACGAAATCACGCGCCCTTCATCCTCAAAACCGGCGATTTGATCGAAGTTCAAATACCGATATAAATCATCTGCAAAAGGATGAATTCTACTCGCCACAATATCCAAATATTCTTGCACTGTGGGAAGCCGTCCCAGCAGCGCACAAACTGCGGCTAATTCTGCTGAACCAAGATACACTCGCGCATCTTTACCCATGCGATTATTGAAGTTGCGGGTAGAGGTAGAAAACACTGTTGTGCCATCAGCAACTCGCGCCTGATTACCCATGCACAAACTGCATCCTGGCATTTCTGTTCTAGCACCCGCAGCCCCAAAAACGCTATATACACCTTCTTCTTTTAATTGGTGTTCATCCATGCGGGTTGGTGGTGCTATCCACAGGCGAGTTTTCACTTCACCTGCACCTTCCAAAACTTTCGCTGTTGCCCGATAATGACCAATATTCGTCATACAAGAACCGACGAATACCTCTTGCACTGGATCGTTAGCAACTTCCGATAATAATTTAACATTATCGGGGTCATTGGGAGCAGCAACAATTGGTTCTTTGATTTCGTTTAAATCAATTTCAATTATTTCCGCATACTCCGCCTCGGCATCGCCTTCTAATAACACGGGATTTGCTAACCATTCTTCCATCTTTGCCACACGGCGCAGCATGGTACGCGGATCGTGATAGCCCCGTGCTATCATATTTTTCAGCAACGCGATATTAGAACGCAGATATTCAGAAATTGTCTCTACACTTAGCTTAATTGTGCATCCGGCACAAGAACGTTCGGCACTTGCATCGGTGAGTTCAAAGGCTTGTTCAACTTTTAAATCTGGCAAACCTTCTATTTCCAAAATTCGCCCGGAGAAGACGTTTTTCTTGTTCTGCTTCTCTGCTGTCAGCAAACCTTTTTGAATTGCTACGTAGGGTATGGCATTCACGACATCGCGCAGGGTGATACCTGGTTGCAATTCACCTTTGAATCTTACCAAAACTGACTCTGGCATATCTAAAGGCATCACACCCAAGGCGGCTGCAAACGCTACCAACCCAGAACCGGCGGGGAAGGAAATACCCAAGGGGAAGCGGGTGTGAGAGTCGCCGCCAGTTCCCACGGTGTCGGGTAGCAGCATCCGGTTTAACCAAGAGTGGATGATACCATCACCAGGGCGGAGGGCAACACCGCCACGAGATGCAAAGAAATCGGGGAGTTCGTGATGGGTTTTGATGTCTACTGGTTTGGGATAAGCTGCTGTGTGGCAGAAACTTTGGATAACTAAGTCTGCACTGAAACCAAGACAAGCGAGTTCTGTCAATTCGTCACGGGTCATGGGGCCTGTGGTATCTTGGGAACCAACGGTAGTGATGATGGGTTCGCAAGATGTGCCGGGACGCACACCAGGTAATCCGCAAGCTTTACCTACCATTTTCTGTGCCAAGCTGTAGCCTTTACCTGTATCAAAGGCTTGCTGGGGACGGGTAAAAACGGTGCTGGGTTCTAAACCAAGTGCAAGACGAGTTTTGTCGGTGAGGGTACGTCCAATAAGTAGGGGGATGCGTCCACCTGCACGGACTTCATCGAGGATGGTATCAGGTTTCAGGTCAAAGGTAGAAATAACTTCGCCTGCTTCATTAGTGATTTCGCCTTTGTAGGGATGGATGGTAATTACCATGCCGGTTTCGAGTTTGGTGACATCGCACTGAATAGGCAAAGCACCGGCATCTTCTGCTGTGTTAAAGAAGATTGGCGCGATCGCACCACCTAAAACATAACCCCCTGCGCGTTTGTTTGGCACAAAAGGTATATCATTTCCTGTATGCCACAATACTGAGTTAATTGCAGATTTACGGGAGGAACCTGTACCAACTACATCTCCCACGTAAGCTACAGGATGCCCTTTTTTCTTCAATTCGGCAATGGTTGCCAAGCTTCCCGGTTGCCGTGACTCTAACATCACTAAGGCGTGTAAAGGAATATCTGGGCGAGTTGTGGCGCTTTGGGCGGGTGATAAATCGTCGGTATTGGTTTCGCCAGGAACTTTAAAAACGGTGACGGTAATGGCTTCTGGAACTGTGGGGCGAAGGGTAAACCATTCAGCTTCCGCCCAAGAGTCAATCACCCGTTTGGCGAAAGGATTGGTTTTAGACAACTCTAAAACATCGTGGTAAGCGTCATACACCAAGAGAATTTTGCTTAAGGCGTTGGCGGCGTAAGCGGCGATGGGTTCTTTTCCTTGTCCGCCCATTACCAGAGGTGTTTCCGATGAGTCGGAGACGGATACAGTAGGCAATTGCAGTAAATCAATTAAAGATTGCACATTGTAACCACCGATCATTGTGCCCAGCAATTGCACTGCTTCGATGGGCGCAATCAACGGACTGGTGATTTCTTCTTTGGCGATCGCGGTGAGAAATCCAGCTTTGACATAAGCTGCTGGATCAACACCAGGAGAAACGCGATCGCTCAATAAATGTAATAATATTTCCTCTTGACCCTTGGGCGGATTTTTCAGTAATTCACATAATTCTGAGGTTTGCTTCGCATCCAATGGTAAAGGGGGAATACCGAGTGCTGCTCTTTCAGCAACGTGTTTACGATATTGTTCTAGCATTTTTATGTTCTCCATTGGGATGTTCTATCTTTAATTATGAAATATTTTTAGTCAATACTTGGCTATAAGAGTTTAGCTTAATTTTATTACTGAAAGCCTTACTGCTAATCGGTTGCTCGCAGGTTTTTTTATACTGAAACTTTGAAAAGTATTGAGCGAATGGAATTCTAAAATTCTTGTTCTTTCTATGTCATAGTCTTGACCTTCATCTGTAAAATGGCTATCTCCATCAATTTCAATTACTACTTGTTTTTCTAGAAAGATGTGTGTACACCGTAGCTTAAAAAAGGAGGGGACAAGAATTAAAGTCCCCCTTTTTAAGGGGGATTTTAGGTGGATATAAAACGTTTTGCTACCAGGAAGAGGATTTTTCAAACATCCTCTAACGCGCTTAGAATGCTGCGAAGTCTTTATTTATGCCATCAAAAAGGCACAAGAAAAGTATAAGTTTAAACTCTATGCTTTGTGCATCATGAGCAATCATGTGCATTACCTGCTGGAAGCAAAACAGCCAGAAGATGGGTTGGCGTTGATTTACAAAAAATTATTTTCGAGGCAAAGTTGCACTAAAGTAGCGATCGCATGTAATAGGCAGTCAACTGAAAACATGACGTTCTCTCCCGCCTGTTATACCATCAGATTAACGGAAAAGAACGTCACAGCAGACCTAAACCTCGCACTAGTAAATGAGGATTAATGTCAGCTTAAAACAATCGTCCACAAGGAATTGTTCCACGACGAATCGCATGATTGCTGGTTTCGGAATCATCCGCCCAGAAGAACTGTTTTAGATTGCTGGCGCATTCAGAATTGGGCGCAATGGCGATACCTTCGTTGTTAATGTTTGACATCGAACTTGGGCGTTCGTAACCCTTGCGGATGATGAATTTGCCTTTGGTTGACGAGCCAACGGTGGTATCGATGGCGAGCAGGGTTGAGCGGTTGCTGCAATTGTTGTCGCAATACGCCCATAAAGTCTCATTATCGCGGTCGAAGGATAAATCCATAATCTTTGTATTACCACTGGCAATGGTAGCAATACGCGTATATGTAGAGTCGGAGTTGAGCGCGTAGGCATAAATTTGTCCATTTGCTTCCAATCCAACAAAAAACAATCCCGTGCCATGTAACGGATAATTGGCTGGGTTGTAGAGCTGATTGGTACTTTCATCTATGAATCCATTAGCTTGTAAATAACTATCTGGCACCCATGCGATCGCTTCCAAGCCCAAATTAGTAGAGCTAACCGTTGGCAAATTAGAAGTTAAGTTCCATTCCTTAGTAGCATTGAGAGTGGTGGCACTGCTGCTGCTGTCATAACTCAGTACGCTGAAGCGGTTCGAGCCGCTGCCATCTCGCTCAGTAGAAACGTAGATAGTTGTTGAAGAAAGCTCGGCTTTGGTCACACCTTCCGCATCTGGCGTACCAGTACCATTGGGATAGTGCAACGTTTTTCCAGAACTCCAATTATTAGTAGTATTTTTGACGAAAGTGCTGCCGTTCCAAACCAGGTTATAGAGTTTTGATGGCGAATTTTGCACCCCCCACAACACTGCTTGTTGCGTTCCAGTCGCTGGGTCGTAGAACAAACCACTGAGATTACCACCGAACTGGTTAGAGCCATCAGCAGTGACTACAGTTGTGCTGCTAGGCCATGCGCTGTAGGTGACAGCGGCCGCTACCAATTTCGCACTCAATAAACTTATGCCACAGGCAAAAAACAGCTTTGTGAGCGCAAAGGAAGATATTGCTTTACATTTCATTGTTTGATAATCTCTGAGAATAATTGAAGCCCATGCGCCGTCCAATTTTCGATGTGTAAATTGTTTGGATCACGCGGCATCACAAAAGTGGTGGTGAAATTCACTCTAGCAATTAGATATGATTTAAAAAGTTATAATTGGTTAAAATTTGTTATTTTCACGAAACTTTCGCCACACCAAAAAAACTGCTTTTGGAATGTCCAAAATTGTCCCGAATACAAGGGTAATTGAAGCAGCCCGATCCACAAATCGCTATATACTATATAGTCCTAATCAAAGCCTCACAGATACATATTAAATCTCTAAAGCCTGGAAATAAAATCTTATTATCTCTGAAATTTTAATATTTATTAGAACAATCGCTGAATATAACTTAACCTGAGTTCGGGTTAAGCCAGAAGCTAAAAAGCTTATTCTGTCAGGATTGAATAAAACTGGAATTGATCAAAGCAGGGATAAAAGTGGAATCATTTTGTCAATAAGGTTCACAAATGAAACTAATCTCAGCAATATGTCTTATTGACAATAGATGAAAACAGAGCTTTAGACCGAACAACAATAATTCAAGGCTTTTGAGGATTTCTTATCCCGAACTCAGGTTAACTTAGCTTAGGTTGTATCAATTAGAATTAATCATGGAGTCTCCCACAGCCTTTTTATCCCCCAACCCAAATTTTTAAGTAAGCAAAAACCTCTCAAAGTCCTCCTTTTTAAGGAGGATTTAGGAGGAGCTACAACATTTTGATTTTGTAGAAGGATGAGCCAATAACTTTTAAATCAACCTCTTAAGCTAGCTCACAAAATCGTTCCAGTTTCTTTCAAATAAACCCGTGTAAATGGTTCATCTTCAGCCAAAGTATAATCTTCAATCAACCCTTTGCGACGGATAGAAATATCGTTGCCTTTTCTAATCACCACAGTAGAACCATCAAAGACATCCCGCGCTAGCATCATCTCAGTTTCGGTAGGATTATCCAAAACTACGATATTACTACTCCGGTAAAACATCCCCTCTTCATCTAAGATGTCTTCCGCATATTCGGCAATCAGCAAATCAACTTTGGGATGACGGAGTAAAGTTTGGACGTTGCTATTGTAATTTTTGCTTAATACTTTTTTCGAGCGATTTACAAAAACTGCATCACGACAAACAGCGCCAATTGTCCAGTTGGGATGTTGCAAAAGGATATGGTCAATTGTTGTTTGCAGTTCTTCAACTGAGATTTTATTAAAGGTGATAATCGGTATCCTCGAATCTGTACCCGACTCAAAAAAGGTTTCTAGAATATGAGAAGGTACATCAACACTTTCACCTTCAGAAGGTTTAAGATGCATTAAAACTCCTGGTGCAGCGTTGATTTCCAGGATAGCGAAGTTACTAGATTTCCAAGATTCGGAGAGACTTTTGGTAATGACATCAATACCAAGGCAAGTCAACTGGAAATGTTGGGCAATATCTTGCGCCAAGATAATATTGTCATCATGAACTGTGTGGGTTGAATCGATGCTCATACCTCCGGCTGAAAGATTGGCAACTTTACGCAGGTAAACAGTGCGTCCTTTTTCAATCACGCTGTCTAGTGATAAGCGCTGTTCCTCTAAGTAAAGTTCCATCGCTTCATCAATCTGAATTTTACTCATGGGTGAGGTGGGCGTATCTAAACGTGCAGGTTTGCGGTTCTCTAGGCGGATTAATTCTGCAAGCGTTAAGTAGCCATCACCGACAACCGATGCTGGACGGCGTTCTGTGGCGGCGACAAATCTGCCATTGACACACAACATCCGAAAATCCGATCCTGAAATACTTTTCTCAACAATTATCCTAGTTACTTGATCTTCGGGAATCGCTGCTAATGCTCTATTATAAGCAGATTCCAGCTCTTTTGAGTCTTGTACGTCAGCCGTAACGCCAATTCCTTTATGACCTACCACTGGCTTAACTGCCACTGGGTAGCCAATTTCTCTTGCTGCTGCCAAGGCTTCCTTTTCAGAAAAGACGATATCGCCTTCAGGGACTGGGAAACCCAAGGTTTTTAGAAATGCCTTGCAGTCATCTTTACGGGTGGTAAACTCTGAATCTAGATGACTATCACAGTTAAATGTGGTTGCTACTCCCCGGACGTGTTTTTTGCCAAAGCCGTATTGCATTAATCCTTCTTCCCACAAATAAAAGGCGGGAATACCTTTTTCGTAGGCTGTTCGCAATAGAGCGTAAACTGTGGGGCCACCATAAACAGATGCGCGAAATCTATTTTGCAGCCTCACTAGCTGCTCCTCAAAGTTAAAGTCTTCGTCTTGGGTAATGGCTTCAAACCAATCCCAAACAAAATAAACGACCTCTCTAGTTGTGCGTTCATGTAGTGATTGGACGCTAATTCGCGCGAAATCTGGATATGGCTTAACACTCCAATGCTTAAGGTGCAAATCCATATCAAGCTTTCCGACTTCGGACACAACTTGGGCAAATAGATGGGCATGGGACTCGTAGCTTTGGCTGCCCAGATTTGGATAGCGATCGCCAATGCTTGCAATATAATCTTCTATGGGCAAAGGCTCTCTAGAGTCAACTAGAGCAAAGTCAAATACTAGTGCCCCTGCATCTAAATAGGGGTTGGGGCCAACATAATGCTTGAAGTTGAAAATATCGAATACATCCGTTCTTCTAGCATTAATGCGAGCTAAATCACTGCTTTTTTGTAGAACCATTGATTACGAACCTTTGGCTAAACACCCTGAAATTTCTATGCTGAGTTATCGTTACTCAGACTTGTTGGTTGGAGGCTGATTCAGATTAATTGTTGGAGAGTGATGGCAAAGCCATTGATCTAATCAGAACCTACACTAACCCTATTAGTAAGCATTTTTAACTATCTCAAGGCATAATTAAATTTC
Organism: Nostoc sp. FACHB-133; assembly: GCF_014698055.1. NCBI lineage: Bacteria > Bacillati > Cyanobacteriota > Cyanophyceae > Nostocales > Nostocaceae > Nostoc > Nostoc sp. FACHB-133. The sequence goes on along the minus strand of NZ_JACJSH010000103.1, from coordinate 5,352 downwards.
TCTTTCTCAGCAAAGAATTAAGAACAGTCACTTCATCCTTATGAATGGGCAAAGATATAACCTTTGAAAGGTGCAACACGCATTCCAAAGTCTGTATAAATAAATATGCGGTATTGAAAAGACAGCAGAGCATGAATAGCACACAAGCTGATCTAAGAGATGAAATTCGAGAACTTGCTGAGGAAGCTTTTCACCAAAAGCTGATCTCTGGTCATGGTGATGGGCCTGACATAAATGAATATCAAATCGTCTACCAAGGTAAACCCAGACATCTCCCACTAGAACAAGCACGTTTTTTCTTGACTAACTTGCTTTACAGAAGTCGCATTCATTAATATTTACCATCAGATATCTAATTTGCAACCAGCGAGAGTTAATACCAACAATTGCATGATAAATTCTCAATCGGAAATTTAGAAATGCAGTCAATAATGCCTCTAGAAAATCTCTCTAGAGGCAGTTGGTTTGAGGGGTTTTATTTAGTAAAAGAAAATTAATTCTGAGGATAGCTATTTTTGTATGTAATTTGCCTGAAAAATCTTTTGGTCTAATTGCAAGCGCAAATTTCAATACTACCTTCTATCGGGTAATCTACCACAAGGAAGATTTGATAGTTTAATTGTCATGGTTTAGTGAAATTTATTAACTCACATCAGGGGGCATCATGGTGGAAAGTAATCCCAAACGGCAGTTGGTAATTATTGGGGGAGCAGAAGATAAGGATGGAGATTCTCAAATTCTGCGAGACTTTGTGCGACGCGCTGGGGGTACGAAGGCGCACATTGTCATTATGACGGCAGCGACCGAATTACCAAGAGAAGTGGGAGAGAATTATATTAGGGTTTTTGAGCGCCTGGGAGCAGAAAATGTTCGCATTATTGATACAGAAACCCGCGAAGACGCATCATCCTCTACCGCATTAGAAGCAATTCATAAAGCAACTGGGGTATTTTTTACTGGTGGAGATCAAGCTCGCATCACCAATATCCTCAAGGATACCGAAATCGATGCGGCCATTCATAAACGGTTCGCGGAAGGTGTAGTTATCGCCGGTACAAGTGCGGGCGCTGCCGTGATGCCAGATAAAATGATAGTTGAAGGTGATTCTCAAACGCATCCTCGAATTGAAACAGTTGAAATGGGCCCTGGTCTAGGTTTTTTACCAGGAGTGGTAATTGACCAGCATTTTTCTCAGCGTGGACGTTTGGGACGCTTAATTTCAGCTTTAATACTAGAACCTGCTGTTTTAGGATTCGGTATTGACGAGAATACCGCTATGGTCGTAACCGATAATCAAATCGAAGTGATTGGTGAAGGTGCGGTGACAATTGTTGATGAATCAGAAGCTACATACAACAATATGGGTGAAATTTTGAAGGATGAGTCTTTGGCGATTTGTGGAGCAAAGCTTCACATTTTGCCACATGGATTCAAATTTGACTTGAAAACCCGCCAACCTATCCTAAATAATGGCTCTGTGACTAATGTATCTGTACCTGTTGCTTGAATTAACACCTAACTTTTTACAGGTGCGTTTTACTTGAATAAATCATTAATAATTGTAGATTATTAGCATTTATCTCTTGAATATCCTCCCAAGTACTCTCAGAAATAGGGGACACAACCCCCCTTTTTTCAGGAATAAAGGGGGGATTAATTATTAATATTCCTTATCTTAACTCCAGCAAACTGTAAGGAATAAGTAATATTAACTCTACATGATGATGCACTTAATATTTATTAAACGAATTATAAAGTTTAGGTAGTATATAAAGAAACGGCTCGGTAAATGAATTAATTATGAAGTTAAATTTGATAAAAAATTGGTATAAATAAGTAATAATTAATTCAAACTATATCTCGAATGCCGATAAACTTATATGACAATCTACTTTTATAGCACTCGTGAAGAATATGGTTGTTTCTCTAACTTTTCGTCCCACGGTTTTCAATTAGATGGATTGTATTGGTCAACCAGCGAACATTACTTTCAAGCGCAAAAGTTTGTGGATACACCTCATGTAGAACAAATCCGCCAAGTGAAAACACCTAAAGATGCGGCAAGAATGGGACGTGAGAGAACCCGTCCACTACGTCAAGATTGGGAACAAGTGAAAGACGATATCATGCGGCAAGCTGTGCTATGTAAATTTCAAACTCATACAGATATTAGGAATATCTTACTTTCCACAGGCAATGCAGAAATTGTTGAAAACTCGCCCATTGATTTTTATTGGGGTTGCGGAGCCGATGGTAGCGGTAAAAATATGCTAGGAAAAATTTTAATGGAGGTGCGAGAGAGTCTGCACCATACATACAGCGCAGATGTCGATTGTAAAAGCGTTAAATGATGCGTTCAACCAACCTGATGAAAGATACCTTCTAGTATTGGGAATAATATATTTACCACCAGACTTCAAAGGAAGGGGTTGATGCCTAAAGGCGAATGGAATAATAGATCGAAAAATACAATTACCCATAACATACTTAAAACCAGTGAAGCGTAATACAATTACTCATGAATTTGGCTCTGGTTCACACGCAGAAATACTACCTCCACAGGAAAATGATGACAATTTATCGGAAGCATCCAAGCTACTACGGCAAGGAATTCAACAGCAGCAAGCTGGTGAATTAATTACGGCGTTGAAGTCTTTACAACAAGCTTTGGGGCTGTTTCAGGGAGTTGGGGATTTGCAAAAACAGGCACAGGCGCTTTCTTTTTTAGGATTGGTGACTTATAGCGCTGGAGACTATAAAGGTGCGATATCTTACTCCCAGCAGTGTTTGTCTTTGCTCAATAACACCTCAGATTTAGCATTGCAAATGCAAGCACTTTCCCATTTAGGAAATTCATACCGTCATTTGAATGACCATAACAAGGCTATTGAGTTTCTAGAAAAGTGTTTGAAAATAACGCAACAGCTGCAAGATAAACGGAGTCAAGTTGCAGCACTCAATAATTTGGGATTGGTGTATAAATCTTTGAGTAACTTTACACAGGCTATTGAGTATCAGCAGCAAAGCCTAGAGATTGTGCGAGAACTTAAAGATAACTGGGGCGAGGAGCAGGTACTCAAAAATTTGGGTAATGCTTGGTATGCTTTGAATAATTATCCAAAAGCGATCGCTTATTATGAGCAGTGTGTAGTACTAGCACGCTCTTTAAAAAATGTTCGCAGTGCTTCTCAGGTACTAAAAAATCTGGGTAATGCTTGTTATGCTTTAGGTGATTATACTAAAGCTATTAAGTATTATGAAGATCGGTTGCTATTAGCCAGAGAAATTCAAGACAAACGTAGCGAGGAACAATCTTTAGGTAGTTTAGGAGTTGCTTGTGAAGCTCTGGGTGACTATAACAAAGCAATTACATATTATGAACAACGTTTGCTCTTAGCTAGGAATATCAAAGACCGTCGTAGTGAAGAAGAAGCTCTTGATCGTTTAAGAGTCGCTTGCTACGCCTTGGGTGATTATGCCAAAGCTATGCAATACCAGCAAGGAACATCTTCAAATAGTTAAAAAGCAAAAGAAGGAAACAATTCAAAATTACTCGGATAGATCCATTGGCCCCATTGTATTTTGTTGCTGGAGATATCTCAGAACCTCTGATGTATCAACTTGGGGAAATTCCGCGTAGAAATTACTCACACTCCAAAAGGGTTCTGGTGTTTCCAAGACGATTGTGCGATCGCCCCACTGTTCTAACCAAGGTAGCAATCTTTGTGGTGCAACTGGAGTACATAGCCAAACTGCTGCTGGAGACAGTGCTTTGATAGCAGTTGCCGCTACCGCTATTGTCATTCCTGTAGCAATGCCATCATCAACTAAAATAGCCGTAGCATTCTCGGCATTCACCTGCGGACAAGCAGTAATTAATTGAGCCTCAAGAGACTTAGCTTGGATGATAGCTTTATTTAAAGCCACTTCACGCAACTTTGTATCATCTTTAAACCGAAATAGCTTTTGATCAGTCCAAAGAACATTTCCGTAAGTAGTCACTGCACCAATTGCTAACTCTGGGTTTTCTGGATGGCTAATCTTTTTCGCTACAACTATTGTCAACGGACAATCCAATAGACGTGCTATTGGTGCTGCTACTGGTACACCCCCTCTTGGCAAAGCATAAACAATTGGTACAGGTTTTATCCCAGAAGCAATAGTTTGCTGAGTCAAAACATCCTGAATCACTCGCGCTAATAACTCACCCGCATGGGTGCGATCGGCAAAAAGCGGGGTCTGTGACATGGGTTCCCCCCAGCATCTTAGGACGGCACTGCTTTTATGATGACTGAATTTTGTCTCAACTTAACTGATACAATAAGATTTTGTATAAATAATTAAGTATTCAGCAAAAGTCTATTTATTCAGATAAATCTGCAACCTGAGCAGTATTTAACTCAGATAAAACAGCTAGCGCTGATATCAAAATCCTAATTTTCATGAGCAGCGAAACTCAACTCAGCCTCTTCGACGACTCAACCTTTAACCAACGAGAACTAATTCCTACAGACGCTAAAATTGCGATCGCTCCCGGAACTTATTCCACCATAACGGAGTTGGCACAGCATTGCGATCACTGCCACCGTTGTCCATTGGGAGACACTCGGACTCATGCTGTGGTCGGACGCGGTAATCTCAAAGCCCCAATTATGGTTATTGGGGAAGCGCCTGGTCAAAATGAAGACGAAACTGGTTTACCATTTGTAGGTAGATCGGGACAATTGCTGGAGAAAATTCTGGCATCAGTGAATCTAACTACTGAGCATGATGTATATATAGCTAATATAAATAAATGTCGCCCGCCAGATAATAGAGTTCCTACTCCAACAGAAGTAGCGGCTTGTCTACCCTACTTACTAGAACAAATTCGTTTAGTTGACCCGAAAATAATCTTGTTAACAGGTGCAACTGCTGTCAAAGGCATCACTGGCGATAAGCGGGGGATTACGAAAATTCGCGGACAGTGGCTGGAGTGGGAAGGGCGTTTATGTATGCCGATTTTTCATCCTTCCTACTTACTGCGTAACCCTTCTAAAGAAAGAGGTGCGCCTAAATGGTTGATGTGGCAGGATATCCAGGCAGTGCGGGCTAAGTTAGACGAATTCCAAAATAACAATTAAACCTCGTCTACCTTGATAACCGTAGTTTTGTAGCGACTGTCTTAAAAGTCAAGCGATCGCGTAACTCAACATAAATTAAGGTGGTAATCTTGGGTTGCGTTTCACTCCACTCAACCTACTAGCGTGACGGGAGCTATGCGGTTTCGTCAGATCCAGTAAAAAACAAGCGATCACTAAATCATTTTCCCAGTAGTATAAATTTATTTATACTTTTTAAGCAGTATTAACA
>NZ_JACJSH010000102.1:0-14393 GCF_014698055.1 Nostoc sp. FACHB-133 | reverse complement strand
GGCTACCAGCACATATTTAGTAAATAAAGTTACTTCTTACTTAGATTTTATTTTTGCGATCGCTTGTTTTTTACTGGATCTGACAAAACCGCATTGCTCCCCAGCATAACTACCAACGCCACTGGTAATTCCACTGGTGGCAATATTACGATTGATACTAATAACCTAGTCGCCGTTCCCAAAGAAAATAGCGACATCAGTGCCAATGCTGAAAACAGCTTTGGTGGTCGAGTCATAATAAACGCTTCTGGTATCTTTGGTACTCAGTTTCGTTTAGAACCTACACCATCAAGTGATATCACAGCTAGTTCTGCCCGTGGTTCAGAATTCAATGGCGTAGTGCAACTCAACACACCTGATGTTAATCCTAGTCAAGGCTTAACTGCTCTGCCTACAAACATCATCGATACTTCACAGTTGATTGCCAATAGTTGCATTGCCCGAAGTAAACGACCGAAGGAAAATTCATCATCACCGGGAACGGCGGCTTGCCAGTAATGCCAGATGACTCCTCAATTGCACCCTATCAAACTTACCAAATACCGACTGTCACAAGCGCAAGTATCTCAACGCCACAAGAAAACGCTTTCGACTTCGACAACTCTGTTACTGGAAGTAAACCTCACAATTCTCCTAAATCTGCACCACTGATTGAAGCTCAAGGATGGATCTACGGCACTAATGGAGAGGTGATTCTCACTGCTTCTGCACCGACTGTTGCCGCTGGTGGTTCTTGGTCACAACTGCCTACTTGTTCGGGTGACTAAATAACGTTTTTTAACTTGGGAAATTGACTTTCCAAAATTGGAAAATTAATTTCCTGTCTTGACGATGTGTGTCTCTTCAAATTTCTCTATTGTAAAAGAGTACAAGCAATTCAATGAACAGCGAGCTAAGTAAAAGTTTGCTTAAAATCATAGCATTTTTCAACTTAGCAAGTAGCTAAATTTGTTTCGTTCAATCCGCTATGAATTTATGCAATTTAGTACTTAAAGTTATCGAGTCAACAAAAATCTCAAATTCAAATCTTACAAGGAGTTAAAAATGGGATTTTCTCAAAATTATCCTAACGTTTCTGAATGGGTGGTTAAAGATACTGGCTACCAAGCAGGAGAAATGGTTAAATACGAGGGAAATATTTTCAAAGCCAGTTACTGGGCGGGTGCTGCCCCTGGACAAGACCCTGGATGGGCAATTTATGATGAGATGTACGATCTCACTTCCACAGGAAATGGACAAGCCAAAATCATTGCTTATATTCCTACTTGGAGAAAAGCAGAGGGCTTTAACTATGGCAATGATGAGATGTATCGGTATATCACTCATGGCATTATTTCCTTTCTTCAGTTTAGTGAGAGCAGTATTGGTGAGTTTGACCAAGCTGCATTGGCTAATGTAAATGCGATCGTTGCAGAGGTTGTATCCGCAGGACATCGCAACGGGACTCGCATCTCAGTTGCCATAGGAGGAGCAGTAGATTATGGATTTCTCTACTTTATGGAAAGGATAGGCAATAATCCCTCCGATCCTTTGCTTACGCAAGTTGTACAAAATGTCGCCACTTTTGTGAGAGCCAACAATCTAGATGGGGTAGACCTGGATTTAGAGTGTTGGTGGGCTAAAGATGGTAGTGATAGCGGCGACCAAGGAGGCAGACCGAAAAGTGATGGGCCTCATCCTGCTGGACGGGGTTTGGCTGAATTTGCCAGACGGTTAAAAGAAGCCATGCCCAATAAAATCATTTCAGCTGCGGTATTTGCCACATCCTGGTATGGCAATAACTATGATTCTGCCTTGATCAAGTATGTGGATTGGGTCGGCATTATGAGCTATGACCTAACTGGTTCCTGGAATGACTCTCCCGTTGGGCCGCAAACAGCCGCCTATAAGATTCGCAATCAGGAAGACTATATAGCAGAGCAGCAGGGAGAGTGGCCAGGCCCACGACAACCTGGGGAGGAGTCAGATCCAATTTCAAACAATCCGATTTTTTCAGTGGAAGACTCTATTTGGTATTGGACAAATAAATTTTTTGTCAACTGGCAAGGGGCTGGACAAAATATTCCTAGAAATAAGATTGCCGGAGGAGTACCAATTTATGGTTATGACTTTGCCTATCCAAAAGAAGCAGATGACTTGAGTAGTCAGGTTCCTCCAGGCTATAAGTCAGTTCGGTATAGGGATATCCTAAGTCAATTTCCTGATGCTCATACGGCTGCAAATGCAAATATTAAGGTAGCGGGAAGTACATCCAGACCTCCATTCATTTCTGCTTCTGGAAATTACCCCTATGCTCACAACATTTACTTTGAAACGCCAATCACTGCTGTTAACAAATTGAACTTCTTAAAGGCTGTTGGAGCGCAAGGAGTGATTATTTGGGAACTTTCCAACGATGTTTGGGAGGAGGGAAAAAGTATTATTAAAGCTCTCTACAGAAATTCAGGTAATCCCGAAACCAAACCGCCGTTATCAGATAATTCTCTCCGTTATGACCAGTGTACGTATTTGGTTACACACAATGCTTTTACAAGTAGAGCCGATGGCTGGAATTATGCCCAACAAGATTTCAACGTTTCTCGACAGTTAAGTGAAGGTGTGCGGGGTCTAATGCTGGATGTATACCCTGGCAATGGTGGGGTGGTTCTTCGACACTCAGAAAATGACATTTTTCAATGGGGAATGAAGAATGGGTTGTCGGCTGATACTGTTGAGATACTCTCAAGGACGGCGTTCGACAGAAAGTTCAGTGAAACTCTCAAAGAAGTCAAAAACTTCCTGGACAATAATCCAACCCAAATCGTTACACTCATTCTTGAGAGCTACGTTAATAACGCAACGCTGATGACACAAGCCTTTGACGAAAGCGGCGTTTTCAACTATATTTTCTTTGAAAAACCTGGTGATCAGTGGCCAACTCTGAACTGGATGATTCAAAACAACAAGCGTTTAGTGGTCTTTTCTAGCAAGAGGAATGATGGCGTTTTCCATGTGTGGGATCACATGGTCGAGAATGTGTATGGTAATGAAAGCATGGAGTTGTCAACTTCTACTAAGAATCGTGTTGAGTCGGCATCACTTGATGACACGAGCAAATCACTGGCTATCATGAATTTCTTTCCAACTTTTCACCTGGGATTTATTCGTCCTGATTTATTTATTCGAGAGCCACTCCTGCTGGTTCTAGCTCCTGCTGGTGCTATAACGGTTGGCATCGCCCATGAGACATTCAATAACGAAAATGATGCAAATAGAATCAAGCAACACGTTGACGCCTATATAGCAGTGAGTAAACGCAAACCAAACTTTATAGCTGTTGATCTATATCACATGGGGATAAATGGTGGAGCTAAGAAAGTGGTAGATGACTTAAATAGACTTATCCCGGTGCTTGTACCCGCTATCCCTTAGTTGATTCAACCCTTCTTAGCTGATTTTCAAGCCCTCTCAGACTTTCCATTCTGAATGGCAAATCTACTTTGCGGTTACGTTCTTGCTGCCAAGCGGTTAACTCAGCAGAGAGTTTTTCAACACAAGGAATGCGTCGGTCTAAACATTGCTGTGCCAAAACACTCAATTCGATTTCCGCAACATTAAGCCAACTACCATTACCCGGAGTATGGTAAATCTCTAATCGTCGTGCTAAACGATGAGCTTCAGGTGCGGGAAATACCTCGTAGAGAGAAGCAATATTATGGGTGGCTAAGGTTAGCGCTGAGTAGTTTAATTTTTCCAGCCTGGGCATAATCTACATCTAAATAATTGGCGGATTTCTTCTGCCCAATCAATGCGAGTACGGTGGTCTCGATTGCTAACTCTTTGCCAGTCTATATGGGGATCAAAGAATATAAATAAAGCTTGGACTCCCTGATGAGTGTAGTGATAATCAACTTCTGCATCATGACCAGGTTCGGCAGGAATTGGCTCATAACGGATAAGCAAGAAAACCTGGCGTACCATTTTTTCCAGGCTGAGTAATAAGGTTACTGTTAGGGGCACCTAATTATTAGCATTTTATGCTTATGCCCGAAATTTAGACTTCTAAACTGGATTTTAAAGTCAAGTTCTACTGCTCAATTAAAGATTCAGCATAACAGGTACAGAAGCTGACTTTTCCCGTTAAGTCTCTTTTGCAAGCTGCCAACCCTCACATAGATCGTGTAATTTTAACCAACCTCGCCACAGTACTTGAATGCCAATTGGTGTTTTGCTTCGGTGTTCTAGGTAGCCGCCAAGACGAGCAACAGCTTCAACAGCCCAACTAACAGTTAGTACTTTGGGCAGTTTGGGAGATTTAGCTTTCAAAATTCTCAGTTCTAAAGGATTCAGAATTTCAATCGCAGGGGCGAAAGGCTGGGTGTCATTTGAATCATAATTTGGAAAAAATTTTGAACCATAAAGCGAGAAATAGTTAACGCAATTTCGGGCTTTCCCACCAATCACAACATCAAACTTTGAATCAAATCATGAGATAGAGTTGAAATTCTGAAGCATAATTAAAGAATGAGTTGAAAAAACACAAAGAGACAAAACTTGGACAAAAAATCTCAGAAAAAATTGCTCTAACTTAAACTTTCAATTCAAAATATGGTTCAAAATTCCAAGATATGCTTCACTTAAAACCATGACTCTGTAGTTTTTTCTTGCGTCCTGAAAGCCTGAAACAGCCTCCTGGCAAGGAGAAAAACCTTATGACAGATGATGAATTTGACCATTGGTGTAGGCAACAGCAACTAACGGTATCCTGCAAAGACTTAATCGCCGCAATTCGCGCTGCCCCACCTTCTCGCAGAGTACAAGGACGCGCCAAGAACGTCAGTGGAGTTTACCCTAGCCGCAAAATGGGTCAAACCATTCAATTTGAGAGCCACACAGTAGAACTATGGGCGATTTACCAAATGGAACACGACCCACAGGTGCTAGAGTTCTACGACCAACCACCCCCATTTAAAATTCAGTACCAAAACCAAAACGGGCGAAAAATAGGTCATTATCATACCCCAGACTTCTTCGTACTGCGTTCAAGTGGTGCAGTATGGGAAGAATGGAAAACCGAAACCGAATTAAAACGACTAGCCCAAAAATACCCTTCACGCTACCAAAAAACTGAAACTGGTCATTGGCATTGCCCACCAGGAGAAGCTTACGCCGCATCATTTGGACTCAAATACCATGTTCGCACCGATACCGAACTAAATCCCATATTCACTCAGAACCTAATGTTTTTAGAAGATTACTTTAGGTTCAGTGCCAATATCCCCCACTCCATTACAGAACAAATACTAGCAGCAGTTCAAGCCACCCCAGGAACAACCATAGCCGCTACACTTGCAAGCATACCTGGAGTGCGTGCTAACGATATTTACGCCATGATTGCCACAGAGCAAGTCTACGTAGACTTGTATGCAGTTCCCCTAGTGGAGCATTGGCGAGTTCAATTATGGGCAGACCAACAAACTCATACTGCTCATACACATTTAGCCATAGAGACAACTGGGCATAAACAAATCCTCTCACCCACAACACTTTTGCCCAATACCTTATTAGTCTGGGACGCACAACTTTGGACTTTAGTTAACTTGGGCGAGAAGACAACCACACTTTTACCCAAAGTTGGGCAACCAATGCAATTGCCCACAGCATTTTTTCTGCAATTATTTGATAGCGGCACTATCATCATTCATACTTCAGAAACACACACAACCATCAATGAAAAAGTGCGTGAATTGATGGATGCTGCCTCGCCTACGGATGGGAGCGATGCGATTTTGTTAGATCCCACTTTAATTCTCAGTTACAGAGCTATATTCTCAATAAAAACAGTTATTTGGCTGCGATCGCACCCTTAAATAGGTGATTTAGAACCTTAATTTTAAGCACCTCACAAAATCGCATTGCTCCCCCTACGGATCTACAAAGAGCCAATCACAGATTTCATCTAGTACAAGCATATTTCCAGCACCGCACAGACATATATAAGGACATACCTCAAAGCACCTTGTCTCGATGGGCCAAACAGTTTCGTGAAGCCGAAGCCACTTTTGGTTGCGGTTATGTTGGATTACTGCCGCGTACCGCTAGTAGAGGAAATCGCCAACCCAAAGCACCAACAGATGCAAGTAAATTATTAGATCAATTTATTACCGAACACTTCGAGACACCAAGACAAGCCCCAGCTGCTTCCGTTTATCGCGCCTATACAAGAGCCTGCTGTGCTGCCAACATTTCCCCATTGAGTCAGCGCACATTTTATACCCGCCCTAAAAAGCGTCCCATCCATGAGCAGACTTTAAAACGTCAAGGAGCAAAAGCTGCATACGCAACCGAACCGATTGTTTTAGAACTAGCTAAAACTACACCCAGGCATGGAGATAGACCCTTTGCCATCTGCCATCTTGACCACACCCAACTCGACATCGAGTTACGCTCTCAAGTAACTGGTCGGAACTTAGGACGACCTTGGCTGACATTACTGATTGATGCCTACTCCCGACGCATCTTAGTAGTTTATCTCACCTTTGACCCACCTTCTTACAGGTCTTGCATGATGGCACTAAGGTTGTGTGTCCAGCGTTTTGGTCGTTTTCCCCAATCCGTAGTTGTAGATGGCGGCAGGGAATTTCATAGCGTTTACTTTGATACCTTATTAGCACGTTACCACTGCATTAAAAAGACAAGACCCGGTGGTAAACCCCGTTTTGGCTCAGTAGTTGAGCGATTATTCGGCACAACAAATACTGAATTTATCTTTAACTTACTGGGCAACACCCAAGCCAGTAAACAACCGCGTCAATTGACCAAAGTTGTTAACCCCAAACAACTTGCCGTTTGGACATTAGCAGATTTATATACCTACCTGAATGAATGGGCATACACCATTTATGACACGAGTGTACATGATACCTTGGGTGAGACACCATTACAAGTTTATACCGACGCAATCGTTGCTACAGGGGAGAGAGAACACCGACGCATTGCATACAACGAAGACTTCCTCATGGCAACACGCCCTAGCACACCCAAAGGTAACGCTAAAGTCCAGCCGGGACAAGGAATTAAAGTCAATTATCTTTATTACTGGAATGATGCTTTCCGCAATCCGGTTGTCGAAAAAACCAAAGTCAGTGTGCGTTATGACCCTTTTGATATGGGTATAGCTTATGCGTACTTAGAGGGAAGATGGGTCAAATGTATCTCCCAGTATTACAGCACCTTTGCCGGACGCACGGAGAAAGAAGTGCTATTAGCTGCCCAAGAAATTAGACAGCAAGATAAGCGTAATGCTGTGAGTACAAATATCTCTGCCAAACGCCTTGCAGACTTCATTGCGGCAGTGCAAGAGCATGAAACTTTACTCATGCAACGGTTACGGGATTTGGAAGCGGTTGGGGTGCTAGAGAATGTAACACCCAATACCGAAGGTGTACCCCAGTTCCCAAGAGTCAGCACTCTTGAGCCAGAGATGGAAGCACACAGTCAAGATGACGAACAATTGCCAGCACTGCAAAACAACATTGAGGCTTCGGCTCCGCTCAGCCTCAACACCGAGCGAAGTCGAGGTGTTGAACTGTTGGATCTCACACAACTGCCGATACTGGGGGAATACCGTTAATGGACAATTTTTTAACTGGGAAGGGGAGCGACCAAATGCACCTCAAACTGGCTCAGTTTAAGGAGTATGCAGTTTTACATCCACAGTTAGCACGGGTAGATATGTTGTTGATGCGTGCGATTCGAGAACCAGCAGGATTTGCTCATGTGTTGGTTTATGGGCCAAGTGGTGTGGGTAAGACAACGATGATTCGCCAGATTGCTAAACGGTTAAATGAAAATGTAGCCGAACAGTTACCGGGTGTATCCAATTCATTGAGCTATCGTAACGGCTCTCAGCCCCCAATGCCATTATTGCTATTAGAAACACGACCACCGGACGGTGGGGTGTTTAATCGGGCAGATTATTACCGCACTGCGCTGAAACTTTTGGGAGAACCATTCTATGAGCGGCGGATGCTGATAGATATTGACGCGGAACAAACTTGGGAGAAGAAAGGACGTGGGCGGACTAAAACAGCCCAGTTCAATGATTCGCCTGAACTACGCCACGCATTAGAAGAGGCGATGACCAAACGTGGAGTGCGGGCGGTGATTTTGGATGAAGCACAGCACTTAATGAAGATTGGGACTGGTGCAAGTGCTGGTAAGCTTTTAGACCAGTTGGACTGGATTAAATCCATGACCAACGTTACGGGTGTGCTACACATTCTGATTGGGACTTACGAACTGCTCAATTTTCGTAATTTAAGTGGTCAAGCATCCCGGCGGGGGCTGGATATCCATTTTCCGCGTTATTTGTATCAGAATGAACTTGACCGCCAGGATTTTCAAGCCACATTATTGGCACTCCTGATACAAATACCGATGAATGTGGATGTTCCGCAACTAATGCAGCATTGGCAATACTATTATGAACGTTCCATTGGTTGTGTTGGGGTACTTAAGGACTGGCTTATACGGACTGTGGCGGCGGCATTGCATGATGGACACGATACTCTGAGTTTAGAACAATTCCATGAACATACGCTCTCTCTTGCCCAATGTGAACGCATGGCGCTGGATACTACTGAGGGTGAACAAAAACTTAGTTACATGGAAAGTCGTCGTGAACATTTGTGGCATTTGCTACAGATGGGAATGGGTTCTACATCTGTGCCAAAAACTGCGGTGGATTTATCAAAGGGCGCAGCAGATGTGGTTGCATCGCCCTCGAAATCTGACAAACCACCATCCCCAACAAAGCGGACTCGTAAAAAGCCCGTTAGTTCTGCGGCCGATGAAACGGCTTCCACAACACCAGATGAAATTCCTATCGAGCCAGCCCCCAAGAAAAAACAAACTCGCAAGAAGACAAAACCAGCTGATTCTTCAATTAGCGAGACACCACTAGAAACAAATATTACCGCCAGTCACACGGTAGAAAAGAAGACGATTGATGATGAAGCCGCAACTCAACAGGAAACGCCTAAAACGCCTAAAAAGTCTTCCCAACGTGTTGGGCAACGCAAACCTAAACGAGATACTGTAGGACTTCAGTGAACATCAAAAAATTCAGTAGTAAACAGTTTTTATCAAGGGTATCAGTTTTTCAATAAAGTTCGTATCAGTATTAAAGGAAATTATTAATTAATGAGTTTATCTACTTTACCTATAGAATTTGAATTAACAGCGTTTTATTAATGAATTAGAATTTAATGAATTTTCTAATTATTCTGTCATTATCGAAGACTTAAATACGCATAGTCAAAATGTCAAACAACCAGTCATTTGAGGGACTTCCAGAAAATAAACTATTCCATTCTCTGCTTCTGCTGGAAGGGATGGCATCTACCCAACCACCGCATAAGTCTTTCAGCGTTCATGTGACAAAAAGGTAATTATGTATTTAAACGAGAAGACGGGTCAATCCTGCACAATAATCGAACACACCACAGCAAACGCACCTTATTGCTTAGTTGAGTATGCCGATGGTGTGCGTAAAACTGAGCATTTCGCAAATTTGAAGAGAATCAGGGTTGAAGTTACAAAATAGGCATTATGCACAAATATAATGTAGGTGAAAAAGTAATTATAAGAGGTGCTCAAGAAGTCCCAATATTAGAAATTAAAGAATTAATAGCACCTTTAGATAACAGACCACTATACAAATGCGGACTTCCTGGATGGCAATTTCCAATTAACATTTTAACGACTTTAGCTGAAGATCAATTAGAACCTGCTCAAGAAAAATAACGCCATAACAAAAACAGAATTATGTTTGATCCAAAATTAAAGCGCGGTTACTTTTACTGTAGCGGTTGCGGGGTTAAAACTCTTCATGATTGGCATTCAGGTCTTACGAATCAGGAGGCTGAAACCTATCCCGCAAACGCGCCTATCCCAGAGGACATTTTCGGTTGCAATAGATGTCTTTCTGGTTTGAACAATGAAGAATGGGAAGCAGCCAATAATACAGATAGTTCCTACTGACGAGACAAAATGGAGAATTATGACTAATGGAAAAGCCGAATTATATAAAGATGGAATCATTGAAATAACAGAAGCCGAAGATGAGGACGAAGATTTATTTGAAGTTGCAGTGCATTTTGATGGCGATATTTTTCTTCCTAGTGTCATTTTCAAAGGCGCAGATCACGCATTGCAGCAAGCCAAAAAGCTCTACGATTGGCTAGAAGCTAACCCAAAGGAAATCAAGGGGGAGCAACTACGTTGGCGGTCGTACACAGTTAATCGTGAAATCCTAAAAGAGTACCCAGCTTGCTATTTACCTTACTGCTACTCAAAATACGAGCAGAGTTTAGAAGTTTTTGTTTTTGAGCGGGATAAAGAAGCGATCTCTTCTGGTTGGCTGAGTGCCGAGCCATTACCTTACTATGTTGATAAAGAAGACGGGCTAGTAGTTCTTGGAGATATTTCAGATGATGCTGTGTTAGCCGGATGGTTCAAATCTACTGATATACGCATTCACATTTACTCTTCTCTCTACCAATCAGATCACCAAAGTATGGATTTATACAATGAGAATTACTGAGATTTACGTTAGGAATAATTGTTTAGTATTTTGTACCGATGATGGATGTAAATCAATTTATCATTTATCAAATATTGTTGTAGATACAGGCTTATCTATAGATTCGCTCTCTCCCGAAAACCTACCAGAATCAAGAGTACAAACAATTATTGAAGCTGAAGGTGAACAAATAGCAATAATTGAAATCAAAGGCCCGTCTGGTAGATTAGAAAATGCGGAAAATTGCCTTGAGGCTAATTATAATGAAACTACTCACAGTTGCTCTTATTGCTTTTCCGGGCAAATAAATAATATTTTAAATCAACTTTTTAGTTAACTTTGTATGAGCAAAAGAGTAGAATTCGACGAATGGACTGAGGAAGATGGCTTTATGTACCTAGACACTTCCTCTCCTAGTGAGTACGAGCCTGAACCGATAATAGCGCTCTTAGGAGTAGATCCCAACTCCGAAGAAGCAAAAAAGGTTTTTGAAGACCAAGCAAAACGCTATCAAACGCCCAAGTGACAAAATGGAGATTTTGTATATAGCTAATAATCAATTATTAGACTTGCCAAGTTGATTACTCATCGGCTAACCACTATTTCCTAACTAGCTTGTGTTGCTGTCTGACGCAACGATAATCCCTCATCAAGTGCTGCAATTACTTGGTAGATGTGATTTTTCTACTTTGATGCTGGTTTCTGAAGCATAAAATGGTTAACTCTTTTTGAAGCATATCTTGAGCTAAAAGTTTATTTTATGATTCAAATCACACTGGGTGCGGTGTAAATAAGTTAACTGCAACAGTTCAACAGCAATTACACTCAAGAAACCAACTAAGGTTTTCATGCCCTCAGCAGCCAGCCTGTATCGTTCTACCTGGCAACCAGATTTGAAGATTTTGTGATATTCCTCCACCCGCCAACGGTAAGAATACCAACGTAAAATCATAGAAGCCATCTGGATATCTGCGACAACTTCTGTAGTCAACAGCATCCATTCGACAGGTATTTCACCTTCTGGACAATCAACTTCTGTGGCATAAACAGCATACACAAGTAGAGGGTCACGGTTATCAAAACGATAGGGGATGCGGAGATTCACAGGACAAAATCGTACAGATAGCTTAGCTTTCCGGGCAGAACGCTTGCTCGTCTTGGGTAATTCGATTTCCTGTTCCAGACTGACAGGTTGTGCTTCTAGCTTTGACCAAAGACGCTCACTATCAGAATCTAGGCTGCGGTTATGAGCGGCACGTACCAAAACTCCTGTGTGCTGAAGTTGACGAATTTTATCGAAAACTTCTGTGATATCACCTTCTCGGTCGAAAGTATGAACCACTCGTGTGTGCTTACTTACAAGGTTTTCTACAGTGGTAAGTGCTTCTATCCACCTGTAAGATTCTTTCTCTTCAAAGGGGCGTTTTCGGGCTTCTTTTCGAGCTGCTGCTTGCCGTTTTTTCTTCTGTGTCGGCGTTTCATCTTTCGGTGGTTTCTGTTTTAGTTCACGATTCCAAAGTTTTTGCCACAACAGACCTATGGATTGACTTGTCTCAGGCTCTATCGCTAAGGCACTGTGTAATATTAAACCATTACCTGCCTTGCCAATTGGGCCATAACCTTCTCTTTTAGCCTCAATACTGCCATAATCAAGAAAAGTTGTGTCTCCAACACACAGCACTACATCGTATTCTGTAACCGTTTCTGCCGTCATTTCACAGTGCGGTTCAATCAGCCTTGAAAATTCCACTTTTGGGTTCGCAAAAACTCATAAGCTCTCTTGAGTACTGTTCCACTACTGAAGATTTCCGACAGTGCTTTGCCAAATCCAAGACTGAGAGCATAGCCTATCGACATTGCACGCTCATTTAATCGGCGATCGCCTAACTCACAGGTCGCAAAATTTTTTTCCCACCAGTCCAGCATTGCTTGTCACCTTTAGCACCGAATTTTAATTACTGTACCGTATATGCTGCGCTGTTTCTTGAATCCTTTGCCAGTAAGCATTTCAAGACTTAACGGGAAAAGTCAGGTACAGAAGAGCCACAAGGGATAGGAGAGGGATATTTTTAGAAGGAAATTAGGTAATGTCAAGTGTCCGGTTATGGCGGCTATAAAAGGACACTCCCCATGACCTACTCAGATTTCTCTTTGAATCGATAAGCCTAACGTTATGGCAACTCTTAGAGACACTCCGTGATCGCTTACCGCTTTCATACAACGAGTTAATTGTTGCACTGTTGCATTGTGTATTTGTTGGATTAACCTATTGTTTACTAGCTGTATCATCACTTCTGCTGCTGACAAACAAGATTGTACTCTCTCTCAAGAGGTGCCAGCAGCAAAGCGTGCAAGGATGACAGATACGGTGGGAGCAAAATCCCCAACCCCTGCAACAGCCAATCCACAGAAGAGTCATGGGTGGTCACTTGATGCAATTGCCGTAACCTCACACATAACTGCTGCTTATATTGTAATTTTGTATGACAATGTAACTTAAAGCATAATGTGAGAGCTTGGGACATTGAGGCGATCGCCGACCCGACTTTATGGAGCGATTATTCCAGCTTGTAGTAAAAGCTGACGCTCCTCAACTTTGTCACGACGGTTTAACTGCAATAACCCAATCGTAACCCGACCTATGGGGCTTAAAGGCACGAATTCAGACCCACTTAGGCGAAAATGTTCATGCCAGATGTCTTGGCGAGGATGATACAAGGGTACGATTTTTCCGGTTTCTGGATCGACAGAGGCGAGATCACTTCCTTTGTGCTTATTGCACAGAGTACAGGATAGGGCTAAATTTTCCGCTTCAGTCCGTCCACTATGTTTTTCAGCAATGATGTGGTCAATCTCATGAGGCGCAAAGGTAGCGACATCAGGAATCAGACAATACTCACAACAAGCTTTTGCCCGTTCATAAACCTGTCTTCGGAGAGCTACAGGAATATAGGTTTTGCTCATTCTGTGTCCGCTTCTTTGATCTTCAAGAAGGCTCTAGCCTTAGCCATTCTGACAATATGCTCTAAATATTGATACCCTTGCCATTGCTGCTCTTCTGTTGCGGTTAAACCTACCGTCCGATTTTTTTCTACCAGAGTGTTAATTTGAGCTTGCAGGGATTCAGAGGGACGCAGGGCAATAATAGCTTCAGCAGTGGGTAGGCTTGCCAGAAATTCTACGACTTCTGCCATACCTGAAAATCCTGACTGAGCGATCGCATTGAGTTCTCGTAACCCCAACTCTAGGATTTGAGGCAGTTTGTCTGCAAAGGGTTGAAGCTGATTGACAACTTCATCAGGTAAGTCAAATGTAACTTGCATAGACGTTTGCTTTTACTACAAGGATACACTTTCTGGATTTTAGCTGACAGAATATTCCACAATTAAATCAATCGGATACCGCGTACCTTTGGTCGGCGTAGCCATCGCAATTGTCACCCATGATGCGACCGTAGCAGATCAGACAAAGCGGGTGATTCAGATGCAGGTGTAGAGGAATAAAAAAGTTCAACAATAAATAATAAAGTCCAACAATTTCTGTTAGGTGCTTTACCCTTACATTTACCGAAGCGATCGCTTTGGTAAATGTCAAGCCTGCGAGTGAGTTGTAATTAATCGTTTGGTTCTAAAAGCTTGCCCAGAGCTTCAACGGACTGCCGCCAGCCGCTTTCCATGCCACTAGCAACCATGCCGTCACGGTCTGACTGGCTCATTGCTGTGCTATGAGTACGAATCTCAGTTGTATGTTCGTCAATTGCGACAAACTCAGCTTTTTCCAGCATGACATGCCCACGTTCCGGCATCCCCAAGAATTCAAATGTCTGCAC
>NZ_JACJSH010000101.1:0-14745 GCF_014698055.1 Nostoc sp. FACHB-133 | reverse complement strand
GGCTACCAGCACATATTTAGTAAATAAAGTTACTTCTTACTTAGATTTTATTTTTGCGATCGCTTGTTTTTTACTGGATCTGACAAAACCGCATTGCTCCCCCCAACTACCTTGTTCCTTGCCGTACCCTTCAATTTCAATTATTAGAGACGATATGGGAATTCCCATATCGTTCCCAATTGCTCGTAAAGTGTGACAACTCTCGCCGCTAATTGCAAGCAATATAGCGGGAGCATCTCAAATTCACATAAGAGACTTTCTGCTTCACGGGCTGACTACTGTCTAAGCCTCCACAGACAGGAATCGGTAGTCCAACCGACCCCCGTTTCAATAAATTAAGTGCTGAGTTCCAGTCGCGATCAATAACCAATCCACAAGAACAGATGTGTACACGATCTGCCAAAGTTTTCTCAACTCTCTCACCGCAACCTGAACAATTGATACTTGTTCCTTTGGGGTCAACTCCTGCCGTATGCTTGCCGCGTCTTACCGCTACTGCTTGCATGATTTGGAGGAATGCACCCCAAGCAACATCTAGTATCGATTTAGCTAGTCGTGTTCTCGCTAAACCTCTAATGTTCAGGTTTTCAAAAACAATCAAATCATAAGAACTAACCAACCAATGAGCAACTTGATAATGAAACTCTTTCCTTTGTCTGGCAACGTGCAAATGAAGTCTAGCAAACGAGTTCGCTTGCCTCTGGTAGTTTTTAGACCCTTTGACTTTACGAGCAAGTTTACGTTGCTGACGTGCTAATGCTGACTGTGCTTTGCGGTAATACTGAGGGACGGTCACGCTTTGCCCATCAGCGGTAGTTAAAAACTTTTCTAACCCAACATCTATGCCAGTAGCAGTTTTGATTTCATCAATAGGCAGCAAGGTAGGAACGGTTTTATCTTCTAAAGAAAAACTGCAATACCAACCGTCTGCTTTGCTTAAAATTGTTGCTTGCTTAATCTCAAAACCATCCGGTATTGGTCGATGCAAGATAACCTCAATTTCACCAATCTTGGAGAGCTTGAGAATATTACTCTTTAGGTGTGCGCCAGCTTTATGAGAGTTGACACGCGGGAAAGTAAAGGAACAGATATCACCACGTTTCTTAAAACGCGGCTTTCCTCCCCGCTTCCCCTTGTTATCTGGCATCAACCATCGCTTCCACGCCTTGTCCAACCTCATCAGGTTTTGCTGTTGGCAGTCGGCATAGATGTTTTTGTAGTCGGGGAATAACTCTTTAGTTTGTTTGAGATTTGACGCTTGTGTATAGTAATCAGGTTTGTCTGGTATCTTCCCAATTGGCTCAAAAACCAAGCTACATCGGTCAATTTGTGACCTTGTACGTCTTAACCAATCCAGTCTTTCCCCTAGTGCGTAGTTCCAATGACGACGCAGCAACTCGCCCCAAGTTTCAAGAATGACAACTTGTTCGGGAGTAGGGTTGAGTTTGAACTGATAAGTTAGTAGCATACAACTATTGTACAGCATTATTCCGTACTTTTGTATGACTACTCGCATAGATATCAGACTTCCAGAACAAGAGCTAGAAATCCTTAAAACCTATTGTGAACAAGAAAGCAGAACTCAAACAGAGGTAATCCGTGAATTTATCCGTAGTCTTAAAAAGAAAATTAAATCAAGCTCTGGCAATTGAAAGGGCATCGAACCCCTCTAATTGCTCCGCAATTCCCCATCACCGCCAAGTCTGCGACTATGGCGGGAGTACCCTTGCGGAGGTTTAGATGGCGAAAATAGGGCAACGCAAAAATAAGTAATCCAGGTTTTAAGGGCGGCCACTTTATTCTTTAATTCCGGCCATCTTTTCCTTCAAGTGACAGCATTTTTAACCATAAGCTGTCTGTTATGCAGCGACCCAGCACCGTCTTAAGGATGCTGCCTCAAGCAGACTCCAATAGCGCGATCATCTTCTCTGCGACACCTTTGGCAGAAGCAGGATTCTGTCCGGTGACGAGATTTCCATCGGCGATGCTGAATGCCTGCCAGGGTGCCGTCTTGTGGAAGAGTGCGCCTTGTTTGGTGAGCGCCGTTTCTAACTCGAAAGGCACATCAGCTTTTGCGTAGTTTTCTTCCTCCTCGTTCGTAAATGAACTGATATTCTTCCCGGCGAGCAGGAGAGTGTCGTTGCTCAACTTGACGTTCAGTAACGAGACTGGACCGTGGCAAACGGCCCCAACAACAGCGCCTCGCTCGTATGTTTCTTTCACAACCTTTTTGAGAAGTGGATGTTCAGGCATATCGACCATTGGTGCCAAACCGCCAGGCATAAAGATGGCATCGTACTGGCTGACCTCCACGTCTGAGAGCTTCTTCGCTTTCTGCATTGAGTCCCACCCTTTTCCTACTAAGAAGGCTAGGTTGTCAGGGTCGTCAGCAAGATTGAGCGCATCCAGAAACGGCGTATCTCCGGTGAGACTTGCGAAATCAATTTGGTATTTTGCTCTGTCGAATTCAGCATAGGGATGTGCAACCTCTGGCAGAAAATTTCCCGTCCTTCGGTTGTTCGGACCAATAACGCACGCGTTCGATACGATAATGAGAATCTTCTTTGACATAACTTTTCCTTAGTACGGTTGTTTGGTTCGGTTCGGTTCGGGACAGAGCTTTAAACAAGCTTCTTCACCAATATCACCTCGCGGGCTTCAAGATGGGGGATGATCTGTTCTGCGACAATTCTTTTATAGTGTTCCGATCGCTTGTGAGATTCCACAGCAGCAGTGTCAGTGTAGTGTTCACAAAGAATGAGTTCGCAAGGATCGCTTTGCGACTGATAAATCGTGTAGGAAATGTTGCCTTCCTCCGATCTGGTCTTCTCGGCCAGCTCCGGTAGCAATTTCAGTATCCGGGACGTTTCCGACTCCAAAATTCTCCATTTCACGATCACGATCTTTTCCATGTGCTTACTGCTCCCTTAATAAGACAAGCATATTAACACCCCAGTAGCTTGTGAAACAGTTGTAGTGCCGTCTGTGAACGCTTAACTGCGATTAAGATGTTCGGACAAGTCTGTTGGATAATTGGGTATTATACCGAATTTTTCCGTTAAACATCCTATTACAGCAATAGTCGTCGTGCATTGTTAATTTTCGCGTGTTGCTAGAAGATTATTCCTTTTCCCCTTTTCCTAATTAGAGGTAATAATGCTAGATTTCGATTACTTGCAATGATTCAGGGTGATTTATGAACAAAGGTGAACTAGTGGATGCTGTAGCAGCAAAGACCAACATCACAAAAAAGCAAGCTGATGAAGTCATTAGTGCTTTTTTGTCAGTTGTTACCGAAGCTGTAGCCAATGGGGATAAGGTAACGCTCATAGGGTTTGGTTCATTCGAGCGACGCGAACGCTCAGAACGCGAAGGGCGTAATCCGAAAACCAATGAGCCAATGACTATCCCAGCTACAAGAGTACCTGCGTTTTCTGCTGGGAAACAGTTTAAAGAAAAAGTAGCGCCATAGATGAATTGCTTTAGCACTGGCAATCCAATCACTGTAAAGCTGTAATCGATTAATTTAAGTATCGAATCGACTGTGAAACTTTGACTGCTTCTTGGGGAGTAACGTTACTGCAATTAGACAATTCTGGCATTACTCCCGTACCAACAAATCTGTAAAAGGGACCATTTTGCTCTCCCCACCACTGCGATAGCAATGTTGGTTGTTTGGCATTACCGTATAATCCTTGCTCCAAAGTGCTTTTTCCAAATATCGGAGAATTTATCGGGTAACTGCGCGACCCAGCAGGTAAGTCTCCAATACCCCCAGATACTGACTCAATCGCAAAGCATTTCTCTGCACTTAAATTTTGGTAAATAATTAAGTAACGCAAACTGTCAACATTTTCGCGTCCAGCCGAGACTATTACCTTGTCGGCATGAAAATTTGTAGGTACGTAACTTGGTAATGCTATTTTTAAGCCTAGTGAACGTAAAACTTTTAGTTGAGTCGGTGTTAATTTTATTACTGAATTGGTTTGTGGAGATTTGGGTTGAGCAATTACCGCAGCCGTAGAAGCGATAACACAGATGGCAAAGCAAGAAGAAGCAAGCTTAATTGGGTATTTGAATAATTTCATGGTTCATAGCTATATATGACTTGAGTTCAAAAAGAAGTTGCAAATTGCTTGATCTCTAAATAACAGCAGCAGAAGTCGAGCATTAATTACTATTTGCTCAGAGAATTATGTCTTCTATATTCAATCCGAACTTGTTTAACGTCAATTTGCTCAGGCTCTAAAAATACAAGTTGCTCTACTTGGTATAACCCTAAATCTTTAAACTGTGCTAATTCTGAGTTAGATAATGCCCAAGGTGGGCCCGAGGGTTCAGCTTCTGTGTCTCGAACACGAGTAATCATCAACAGCGTTCCACCAGGAGCAAGTACAGAGGTAACTGAAGAAATAACCCAAGAACGCACATTCAAGGGCAAAGCTTGAATATTGCGACATTCAAAAACAAAGTTAAAAGCTTGATGCCATTGTGAGGGAATTGCTAATAAATCTGCAACTATATAGTTGACAGTTGAATTAGGAAATCGCTCTTGGCACCAAGCGATTGCTGTTGGTGAAATATCAAAAGCGGTTACTTCAAACCCCAGATTTACTAAAGCTTCGGCATCGTCTCCCAAGCCACAACCAATTACTAACGCCTTTTGCTCAGAAGCGAACGGTTCATGATTCGTCAACCAATCTTGTAGATAAGGATGAGGAGCTAACTTAGCCCAAGGAATTTGTCCTGTGTCCCCTTTGGCTTTGGCATATAAAACTTCAAACCATGCCGAGGGGTCTGATTTTTGTAACGCTTCTGTGGCTAGCTGTTTAATATAAAACTGTAAATTTTCCGGTTGTTGCTCCAACATAAAAATCGACACCACTCCATTGTCAATTATGGCAGTCTATACCAGTTGAACTGAAAATCATAATTGCAGGCTAACACTACGCGAACTAAAAGTTGTGAATGATCTTTTTGATTGTGGCTCCTCAAAGCAAGCATCGGTTCTAAAGGAGTAATTGGAGTCATGCTTGGCGGTATTTCATTCACTCTCAACCGTTTTATTGGTCCTGATCGTTTGGGGTTACAGTCTATGACTTACCACCCACCAGCACCAGAGGGCGCTACTCAAATCGGTGGCAGCAGTAATTTAAGTCAAAGTAGCAGCAATTAGACCAAAAACTATTAACTAATCTGGTTCAATTTCAGCAATTAAATTCTGAAGGTATTCACGCGCTTCTAAGAAAGTTAAATACAAAAAATTACCGTTTTTATCAAGTATTTCATATTCATTGAGAACAACATGATTGGCATCTTCCCCCCACCCAAAACCGAAAATTAGCCCATTAGCACAAGCCTTGCTGTCAAGCTCACTGATTTCTAAAAGTATGTCTTTATATTCTGCTTTTAGCTTTCCTATCCTAATCATTTCATCAAGTATGTCTTGATATTCAGCATTAGTTTCACTCATAACCAGAGGGTCATAGCCTTTGATTACCCCCTAAAACTCATCAACAACTACACAGTATCATCCATCCATCCAGCCACATTTCGGGCAATCCCAGTGAACACGCGCCGACCAGTCGCGATCAAACTCATGCTGGCACTGAGGACACTTGCCAGTAAACATAGGATGGGTATCTAGCAGTTCTAGCTATTGCTGTTGAGTCAAGCGCTGCTGTGGTTGCACTATTAATTCACCGTTGTAATAACTGGCCCCCTCCGGTTGCCATAGTTCTACTGGTTCGGCGTTGGGGTTTTCTCGAAAATCTAGGTAGCTGTCAGCAACTGATCCATTAGGGTGAACGGTACAGAATATGTGAGGATTATGTGAGTATAAGAGACAGCAATCGCACTCTTGAAGTTTCGACATAGTACCAGTATATTGCCTGTTCCAAGCGATCGCTTGTTGGTTCAACTGTATGGTTGTTTCGAGCGTCACAAAGAAAAAGCGAATTGTTGGGTCACGAACCAACTACAGGTAATCCTGCCAAGGCCATTGCCACTTCTTCTGCACTATATTCAGTATCAACAAGCCGTCCAGCTTGATAATCGATATAAGCTTGCATATCAAAATGTCCATGACCGCAAAGGTTGAACAGGATAGTTTTGCTTCTTCCTTCTTGTTTACAGAGTAAAGCCTCGTCAATTGTTGCTTTGACAGCATGATTAGCTTCTGGTGCTGGCAAGATTCCTTCTGCGCGGGCAAAAGTTAATCCAGCAGCAAAGCAAGCGAGTTGGTATTCAGCACGTGATTCAACTAATCCCAAATTCACAATATGGCTAACAAGGGGAGCCATACCGTGATAGCGCAAGCCTCCAGCATGAATTCCTTCGGGAACAAAACTACTACCTAAAGTATGCATTTTGGTCAGTGGGGTTAATTGGGCAGTATCAACAAAATCGTAAGCATATTTTCCACGAGTCAATGATGGACAAGCAGCAGGTTCGACAGCTATTACTTGTATATCTTGTTCTCCTCGCAGTTTAGCACCGAGAAATGGGAAGGCAATTCCGGCAAAGTTGCTACCGCCACCAGTGCAGCCAATAACAATATCAGGATAATCTCCTGCCATTTCTAATTGAGTCAATGCTTCTTGACCAATGATGGTTTGATGTAGCAGTACATGATTGAGAACACTACCTAAAGCATACTTAGTTTGTTCATCAGCAGCAGCTACTTCTACAGCTTCACTAATAGCAATCCCCAAACTGCCATTACTATTGGGATTTTGTGCAAGAATTTTACGTCCGGCTTGGGTTTGAGTACTTGGGCTAGCAACGACCCTCGCGCCGTAGGTTTCCATTAAAGCTCGGCGGTAAGGCTTTTGCTGGTAGCTAACCTTTACCATATAAACTAAGACTTCTAAACCGAATAGCGCACCAGCAAAAGCTAGAGATGATCCCCACTGTCCGGCTCCCGTTTCAGTAGTTAGCTTTTTGACTCCAGCTTGTTTATTGTAGTATGCTTGGGCGACCGCAGTATTGGGTTTGTGGCTTCCAGAAGGGCTAACACCTTCATATTTGTAGTAAATTTTGGCAGGCGTATCTAAAGCTTGTTCTAAACGACGGGCACGATAAAGAGGAGTTGGTCGCCACTGGCAATAAATAGAGCGGACTGCATCTGGTATTTCAATCCATCTTTGTTGGCTAACTTCTTGCTCAATCAGTGCCAATGGAAACAAAGGTAATAATTCATCTGGTGTAATTGGCTTACCAGTAGCAGGATTTAAAACTGGTGGTAAGGCTTGTGGCAAGTCAGCTTGGATGTTGTACCAAGCTTTTGGCATTTGGTTTTCAGTCAGAATGTATTTAATTGTGTCCATATAATTAGGTTATGCACAACAGTAAAATTGTACATTTACGATTCTCCAAGAAAAAAGTTAACTTTTATTGTTCTTCAAGAGGTTAGTTATGACAAAAGAATATATGGAGTCTTTAGAGGCAATTGTTGATCAATTAACATTAGCCGCAGTTCTAGAAATGTTAGAACGAATCAGTCATAAAAAAGCAGAAAATCTCAGAAATCATTGGAAAGATGAGGCTTCTGCAAAGCTTTGGGATAAAGCTGCCAGACAGATAGAACAGATAAATATTGATATCTAATTAAAATTTTGGTTGTATTGCAAAGCTTTGCCCTACCTTACAGCCCTTCTCAATACAAGAGGCACTGTTCGCATTCGGGTATCCTGCGGCAGGCGGTGGCGCAGCTATCGCTGTATTAAATAGAAGCTGTGATTTATGGCAGGTTCAACCGCTTGCGGGCACCAAATCGAAACAAGTTATCTGGCAATATTGCTTTCAAGCGAGGCAACCATTGTGCCTCATTACCAACGCGATACCGTAATCGTGGGGAACGGCTACGAGCAGCAAAGACAATTGTCTGTGCAACTTTTGTTGGATCATCGCCTTGTGCAATTGCTTGAGTGACAGTTGAGCGAATCACATCACGTACATTGTCGTAATCAGCATAATTGAAGGTGGGTGGTAACATGGCATGGTTGAAGTTAGTCTTAAAGTAACCAGGCTCAATTAAAGACACTTTAATATTGAACGGGTCTAGCTCCACGCTCAGTGCTTCGCTATAACCTTCGAGGGCAAATTTACTTGCACTGTAAAAACCTTGACCGGGTGCGCCAATCAATCCTGCGACTGAACTGATATTGATAATATGTCCACTCCGCTGCTGTCTCATAATTGGTAAAACGGCGTTAGTGAGGCGGACAACCCCCCAAAAGTTGGTTTCAAAGATTTCTTTGGCTTGTTGTAAAGAAGTTTCTTCCAGCATACTGGCATGAATTTGTCCAGCATTATTAATCAGTAAATCAATGCGATTAGTCCGTGTGAGCAACTGTTTGATACATAATTGTACTGAGTCATCAGAGGTAACATCGAGCTTCAACATTTCTACATCACCTGATGCTGGATATGACTTGCGACTGGTACCGAAGACCCAATAACCTACAGTAGCAAGCTTTTTAGCAGTTAACTGCCCAAATCCAGATGATGCTCCTGTAACTAGCACGACCTTTTTATCAGTCATCTGTTTTCCTTTTTAGAATATAAATACGATTTCATATAACTTTTTATAGCTAAAGAAAGATTTGATTTTTGTATCAATTTATCTGTTCTACACTAGCTTAAGTGCAGAATAGCTAAATTCTACCTAGCGGGACTTTTAAAATATCCTCTTAAGCTCAATTAAAATTCCCACTATTCAGAAAGTGTAAAATATGTTGAGATGTGATTTGTGGCTGTTCAATTTGAGGGGTATGTCCGCAATTTTTCAGCAATATTAGTTGAGAGTTGACAAGAGATTGCTGAAATTTTTCTGCATCTTTAGATGGCAGCATATCATCAGTTTCTCCCCATAAAATGAGTGTTGGTTTGTCAACTTGGGCAATTCTATTTGCTAAATCACTATAACCACCAGATTTTACATAAGAAATCATGGTATCATTCCAACCAGGCATTTCTTGGTGTAACATGGCGCATTGAATAGCCAAAAGTATTTTGGTATCTAGATTAGGTAAGATACTACATATATTTAATGCCAAGATGTGGCGTTGACGTAGATATTCCACAGCCAAGAAATCAAAAGGAGGAAACAAGTATTTGGTAAAGACGGGAGAACTAGTGTAACCTAAACTATTAATCAATATTAGTGATTTTACAACTTGAGGGTAAGTAAGAGTAAAATCAATTGCAGTTGCACCTCCCATTGATGCGCCCACTAGTGTTATTGGTCTGTTGATTAAAGTTTTCCAAAAATCGTAAAGGTGAATTCTGATTGTAGTTGGACTGTAATTTATTTCTTTTTGCCTTTGTGTAAAGCCAAAACCTAACAAATCTACTGCCCATGTTTCATTTTGAGTAGCAAGTAATGGCAACAGAAGACGGAACTCTAGGATGGAACTGTCGAAACCGTGTAGCAGCAGAATTGGTGTTCCCCCACGACCTTTTTGAATATAGGTTGTGAGGATTTGGTGTTCGCTCAGGGAGGTTGCAAGGGCAATTCTCTCAATACTTTGGGCAAAAGCGATCGCTTTTGGGTCTGTTAATTGATTAACTTGTGATGGGAGAAAATTAGTCAACATTACTTTTCACTCCAAACTAATTTTCCACAACCCGTCTAGCGGATTTGACTGTTGCAATTGACTATCATTGCTGCCAAGCCAATTATTGTCATACACCAAGCCAAGACTGAACGTGCTACTTACAGGATATTGCCCTATTTTTCCAAAACCTTCAATATTGTTTGAGTCAGTAATTACCTGTTGGTTCAACTGTATAGTGGTTTGGTTGCCGTCATCAAAGTAAATTGTGGCCCGCTTGTTGTGAAAGCTGACCTGAACTTTGTAGACCCCACCAGTTGCATAATAGTAAGCTTTGGCAGGCAGCTTTTGACCATCAATATTTTGCTCTTTGAACTCAACTGCCATTGCAGGCGTGCCTAGCAGCAACAAGACTGGTAGGACTAACCTTAAAACTTTCATTGGTACTAACAATCACTTTCAATGAAACTATTTTCTACTTTAAAACATAAAAATAATTTGTGAGTTAACTAGCGATCGCTTGGCCGAAATTGGGAATCCTAAAAGAAGTTAAAAGTGATTTTTAGTACAAATGGTTTTTAAAGTTCCCTTGATTAGCGTTGCCGCTTTGCTTTTAGCTCAAATGTCGTTACCCGTCTTTGCCAACAATCTTACCGCTACAGTCGTAAGCGTAGGTGACGGTGACACCATACGGGTGAAAACTGGTAACAAAACCGTGACTGTTCGCCTTGCTTGCATTGATGCACCAGAGATGACACAGAATCCTTGGGGACAGCAATCATCAGCAAGACTCAAACAATTACTGCCAGTGGGACAAGGAATTACCCTACGCTCCGTTGAAACTGACAAATATAAGCGCTTAGTTGCAGAGGTGTTTGTTGGTAATCGCAGTGTCAACGTGAGTATGGTGCAAAAAGGGCAAGCTGTTGTTTATCGTCAGTATCTCAAAGGCTGTCCACAGTCTAAAGATAGTTTGTTGCAAGGTGAAAACACCGCCAAACAACAGCGTTTAGCATTTTGGAGTCAGGCTAATCCTGTGATGCCCTGGGACTTCCGTCACAGAGCTACCCAAAAGACAACTTCACAACCGATCCAACCGCAGCAACAGAATAACTGCGATCCCTCTTACCCAGATTTTTGCATTCCAAAGAATTCAGCAGACTTAAATTGCCGAGATATTAGCCAACGAAGGTTTAAAGTGCTGCCACCCGATCCTCATGGGTTTGACCGAGATGGGGATGGGATTGGGTGCGAACGGTAGATGTGATTTTAAGAAGATTTTGGACAGCCTTTGGAAGCAGAAGTTGGACAAATTGTAAGCTGAAACCTAAAACTTTGTTAAGGGAAGAATAAAGCTATCGTCTTATGTAGTCAGACAAAAGTTTACGGTTAGCTCTAGCCATTTGGGTGGCATTAACATACCCCTTGGGTATCGCGTGTTTGTCTATGTGTCCATAGTGGGGCATTTAGTTGATTTCTGAATCACACCAAAAGTGTGTCAGCATTATAATTGGCTTACTTTTTGTAAATGAGTTTGGCAAAGCGATCGCGTTGCTTCCTGGCTGGCGATCGCTTTTGCGTTATCACTACCTCAGTGTAATCAAAAAACTCTCAAAACACAAGTTGGTGTTGTAAATTAGAGGAGAGCTAAATGACAGAGGAGGTCTGTTTTGTGAAACTGCCCTATGTATCTCGTTTTACTTGGGATGAAGAAACAGCACAGCGATTGAGAAAACTACGGGGTAAAACTAGCCGAGATAAATTAGCGATTCAAGCTGGTCGCAGCAATACTTTTATCCAAAACCTTGAATGGGCAAACCCTGGAAATAGACCAGAATCAATTTCCAAAGAAGATGCGTTTGCTATTTGTAATGCGCTTAATGTACCTATTTGGAAGTTATTTCCGGCGTTAGTAATCAATCCTGAAAGTTTACAAGAAATATGCAAAACTCTATTGACATAATACAACATGGTGTTGTAAATTATATATACAAGAGAGCAATTGAGCGCGATGCCTTTCAGAGAAAGGAAGAAGCGCTCAAAATTCAAACCAATCAAATTGAATTAGCAACAAAACTATTAGAAACCAATAGCCGGCGGGATAAGTAGCCGCAGCCTAAAACTTGTAATGGCCAAGCCACCGCGAGATGATTCCGATGACCTACCACGTCTAAAAACTGGTTGTAAAAACTTCAATCTTTTCAGAATTAAGGCGATTATTACTTCTCAGTATGTAATCGCCTTTTCAATTGTTTCGACATGGCTGTGGCTGTACAGAGGGCACGATAAATCCGATATCTTCTCTACAGCTTTCTACTGTCTGGTGTTTTGACCATCAGTTAATACGCTTTACCCTTGAACACTTTTATAAGGCTTCGCCAATTCTAGATTGAGAGTGTTGTGCTTTCAGCACAACAAACTGAGTAATAAAAATAGGACGATCGCTGTCCGTGGAAAGTCTGCGATCGCCCTTTTACCCATTTAAGAGGTATTTCTAATGATGACACAAACTTCAGCCCCTACGCCAACAAAAGATCCGTTAACCACACGCGATCGCCAAATCATTGCAACCATCGTCAATCAGTCGGACTACTCCAAAAATTGCCAGCCCGAAGATGTAGTGACTATCTGGATCAACAGTGATGATATCGTGTGGGTGAAAATGACCCACGGCTATGCTCGATACCACAAAGAGTGTTTCAAACGCGCTGTTGCAGACGTTAAAGCGAGTCTTGCTGCTCCAGTAGAGCGCAATTACAAGGAAGAAAAGGAATTAAAACAAGCTTCTGAGAAAATTGGCTTGTTGGGTGATTGTGATTGGCTATCGTTGAGCGTCCAGTACCATTCTGATAAAGTAATCGGTCATGCTGGTTGTTATATTTCCCACAAGGCTCGAATATTAACCCCATCGGCTGAATGGGATTTTACACTGCCGAAGTGGAATATGCCTGCTGCCATCTGTCCAGACTGCGAAGGACATGGGTGCGGTAACTGCTCCTATCGGGTTACTCGTGCAGAAGACTTGTGTACGCCAGTAGACGGCTATCGATTGACCTATGTAGGACGCACTGACCTTCAGACGGCTCACAACGTATATCTAGATGGTGAATTCTTGGGCATACTCTTTAAGCTCAGGAACACTGATGAAGTCTGGGAAAACGACCCCAAGACTTACTACTGGCGCTGTGGCGATGGAGTCCAGTATTGGAGCATAAAAGAGGCTGTAGAGGTGTTATCTAGGGCAACTGCTCCGATTGAACTGCCGCAAGTTCGTCGGAAGTTGGTAGCGGCGTAAGAAAATTAGTAAGTGTTGCCAAAAAGGTAATTTGGTAACACTTACTGTTTTCAGCTACGCCTATGAGATAGCAAGATGACACAGCGATATGGCTAAAATTGTAGTTGAGGATGTCAGAAAGGAGAAAAGATGACAGACGATGTTAGATTTGACGATATTTACCTACGCCTCAATGAACTGACACAAGATGTTACAAACTTAAAAATTCAAGCAGGAACCATTGGAACATCTCAAACTGCCATAGCTCAGACAATGACGCTGGCAACTGGTTTAGCTTCGGATATGCGGCAAGTGAAAGCAGATATTAGAGAAATGAAATCTGATCTGAGAAACTTAAATGCAGGGTTAGAAGAAGTTCTTAGGTTATTGCGTCAGAGAAATAGCCCAGAAGAATAGTTTAATTAATACAAATTACCAAGTTTTGAGGCGCTTTTGTAGTAACAAGAGCGCTGTTTTATTAGCTCTGTACTTGATACATCTGAAATCAACGGCTGCGCCAATGCGAAAGTGAAAATGCTTTTGGTACAAACAAATGAACCCTCAAGAAAATTCCGAATTACTTGCTGCCTTGATGCGCCAGGAAGAATTACTCAAGCAGTTAGTTGCAGCAATCAATAAGCCAAAACTGGGATTGCACTCTGATGCTGGCAATTGTAAAATCTACTGCGTGCGATTCGTCACTAACTGAATCTCGGTAAACAGCCCGTAAATAAGTTAGTCAGCTTCGTTGTACTGTCAACAAGTTGAGCTTCGGACAGGATGAAGGTGAAAGCCCTTCCCCTCAAACTCAGAGGTGACTCCTTATCTGCCCACACTGAGTAAGCTCGGAATCTTACAGGGTGAAGCTGGGAACAGGGCGCAATCAGACGGCTGTTATGGGCTGACACTGGCGCTAACAGGGAGTGTACAAGGTGAAATAGAACCTAGAAAAACAACCCAATTTTGAGCAGGGCATAACACAAAAACCCCTGACTTCGTTAGAGAACACAATCCCACCGACAGCGCAGTAGTGATCGGTCAAGAGTAAGGGGTTCTAACGGTTGAATTGGTTCCACCTGACGGCACAAGATAATCTCATCCGAGGAACGAATAAAAACGAGATAAGAGTCCTGGGGCAGTCGAACCCAAGGTAGGTATGACGAGATACGGAACTCTCTTAACTCGGGTAGGATGCGGCGTAATTGCTGCAAGGTGTTCAGAAAACAATCACTAGGAGTAGAGTATGATTAGGCACAGCCAAGAGGTTAGTGAATCATGGAAGAACCTCCCCTGGAAGAAATTCCGTCGGAACTTATTCCGCCTACAAGTTAGGTTGTTCAAAGCAGTTAAAGCAGGAGACAAGCGGAAAGCGCGGTCACTTCAAAAACTGATTCTGAAGTCTCAAGCTGCAAGGTTTCTGGCTATCCGTCAAGTAACTCAGCTAAACGCTGGTAAAAAGACTGCGGGTATTGATGGTAAAGCATCCCTCACCTTTGAAGAACGCTTTGCACTTGAAACGAATCTCAAGACCAATCAATCCAATTGGCATCATAGCAGGCTACGGGAAATCCCGATACCCAAGAAAGACGGAACGTTCCGAACTCTCAAAGTCCCGACTATGGCGGACAGAGCTTGGCAATGCCTAGCAAAATACGCCCTAGAACCAGCACATGAAGCAACTTTCCACGCCAAGAGCTATGGATTTAGACCAGGAAGGTCAGCGCATGACGCTCAGACATTACTGTTCAACAATTTACGCTCCTACTGCAACGGAATAGATAAACGAGTCATAGAAATCGATATCGAAAAATGCGTGCGCCGTGACAGTTAACGCGGTATCCCCAATTAAATTGGGAGAGATTAAGAAGAACATCTCTAAGTCAACCAACTTACCTAGAGTCGAAAGACAAAAGG
>NZ_JACJSH010000100.1:0-15389 GCF_014698055.1 Nostoc sp. FACHB-133 | reverse complement strand
ATACCCTTAAACGGCTGCCCATATACCTGTTACCGTGGTAGATACATTATGTGTATTTACTTATCTTTACACAATTTGGTTTTTTCACCCTGTCCTACTTAATCGATCGTTGGGTAATTCGTACCCTATTTGCTACTCAAGGGCAACAATATCGTGATACCTGGAACGATTGTCAATCAAAAAATCAGCAATGAAATTGTATTTATGCAATTAATCTTTCAGGTGCAAGTATCAATGATGAGCAATTTATTGAATTTATACATGAGCAATTTGTTTTGCATCAGATTCCACCCCAAATGATCTGCTTTGAGATTACTGAAACTGTTGCTATTAGTAATTTAAGTAAAGCTGTTTTATTTATTAGTGAATTAAGAAGCATTGGCTGCCGCTTTGCATTAGATGACTTCGGTAGTGGAATGTCATCTTTCACTTATCTTAAAAACCTGCCTGTAGATTTTCTCAAAATTGATGGCAGTTTTATTAAGCAAATTTTGGATAATTCTATTGATTTAGCAATGGTTGAAGCAATTAATCATGTTGGGCATATTATGGGACTTAAAACTATTGCAGAGTTTGTTGAAAATGATGCCATTTTAGAGAAAATTAAAGCTCTTGGAGTGGATTATGCCCAAGGTTACAGCATCGCCAAGCCATGTCCTTTTCTCTGACTTTAACTACAACAAAAACTATGGGACGCTGTTAGCAAGTGACCAATTGCATACTGCTGAAAAACAATTGTATGTTCGTTATCTTCTGAATCGCTTAAAGTAACAGGAGCAAGATTTGTTTTAGCCCAAAATTGAACCTAAATCAACTTTCCACTAATGTTTGAGCAATTCTTGATGAAAGGACTCTCCGCCCAATCTGACTGCTCGTGGCCCAATACTTTTCGGTTAAGGGGGAAAGGGGAAAGGGAAAAGGTTTGAATTTCCCTTTCCCCATTACCCTTTAACCTTTCCCCAGACCAAAAGAGAGATTATTGGGTTTAACCGAAAAGTATTGGCTCGTGGCCAGTAAACAATGCACTGTACAAGAATTGCAATTGCTGACAATGGGTACAAACTCTCTTGAGGTCACCTGTGCAATAAAAAACTGCCCTGGGGCAAGGAGTCCAGAGCAGTGCTTGAAAAAGGAAATAAAATACGGAACTTTTAAGCGTTGTCCCTTGGTTTATATATAATTCGTTTGGTATGTAATATTCTTCTTCTTTTGTTTTGTGTTTTATGCAAAAGTAACCAAAAATCTTTAAACTGCCGTCACACAAGAATAAAATGCCAGCATAAACACCATCCCTTCGGTAAGCAAGTCAGATGCGTGTAGACCATTGGTTTAGATTTGCCACTGAAGCGGTATACAATCATCACCCCTTCAACTCCACACAGGGGCGATCTGCGCTCTCACCCAACCGCGATTGCAATTCATACAGTGATCGCATGAAGCACTGCATGGGGTCAATCACTCCAAAATCTACTTTCATCACTGCCGCTATCTCCTGATACGCCTTAATTAACCTGGCAGATAGTGCTGTTGACTGCTACTAACTTGGCGATTAAGAGAGACAGAATCAGCCGCAGATATACCAGAGAAATATCCGTCTTTTGAACCAATTGATGGTACCGCCATTTGTTTAACTTTCACCTTGTTTAGATATGCTTCTAACTCAGATTCTAGTTTTTCGTAGAGCGCTTGCACGATAATGGCGGGTACTGCAACTGATTCAGTAGTTCCAGCAATCCCTTGATTTTTCTGTTGGTCACGATTCTCAAGAATCCTACTTACAAATCTATTAGCAGCACCTAATTTAAAGGCATTTCTAAAAGCGCGATCACCTTGGGCTTGTTTTGCCAGTCGTTCAATAGTTTGTTCAAGATACTCAAACTGAATCTGAGTAGAGACAATATTCACTTTTCGCCCTAAGATAATCATTTTAGACCCGCTATGGTAGTGTCTGGTGATCGCAGAGCAGTAATTCCCCCAACAAACACCACTTAGTAAAATAAATTTCCACGATGTCATACGTTTGAACTGGCGAACCACTTCTTCTTCTAGTGGTTGAGGTGTCCAATCTTGGAGTGAGGCGATCGATAAATTGTGCTGGGTTAGCATTTCTTGGGCTTTAGCTGCGGCGGCGCTTGCCTCTGCTTCGTTGGGAGATTGGCTAAGTGCGAATAGTTTTCTAATTTTATCAGCGATTTTTTCTAGTTCTAACACCTGTGTCTGCATTGGTATCACTCAAGCAAGTTTTGAAAGGAAATATCTTTTTTAATATACTTGTGTAAAATAGAAGATGTAGCTAATTTTCATTCATACATAGCAAGCCTTGTAACAATTATTCCTGCTAAAAACGGATATTCGGGATGAAGCAATGATTTCTGAAAATGATGATTCAATCGATGCAGTGAATGAACTAGTAAGAAAAATCTCTATTAAAGAAACTCAGCTAAGAATAGCACAAGAGTCGAATCTCATTCAGACTGCTGAAGTATTAAAAAATCAACTATTCCAATTACAACAAGAATTGGGAGATAGTTCAGACACACAATTGCAATCATTGATGAGCTTGTGAAATGCTTACAACGGTAACTGAAATTCGCGGCATAACGGTTGCGGTCAGAGGTTGCTAAAAAGTCTAACTCAGCACGAGCGGCTTTCTTAAATCCTCTGCACCGCAATTGTTAGACATCAGAAATGAACAAACTAACACTTTTACTATCATCAGATAGTTTAATCATTCGCTCAAATTTTAGTCCTAGTTTTTTGAGCAGTTTTGCTGAACCATAATTGTCCGGTATAGTGATAGCGACAATACGAGTTAAGCCGAAGGTTCTTCTCCCATACATGATGACAGCAGAAGCAGATTCATAGGCGTATCCTTTTCCCCGAAACTGAGGAAGAAAGGCAAACCCAACATCCACATCTTCCAAGGAATCTCTTTTTATCAAACCGCAAATTCCAATCGATACGCTCTTTTCCTTTAGCTCAACCAAATACAACCCGAAGCCGAGACGCTCATACATAGCAACCGGATTCTTCAAAATATATTCACGAGCATCATCAAGGGTTCTCACACCTTTATCACCAATAAAGCGCAACCACAAAGGGTCATTCAATATCTCAAGAATGAACTCGCTATCTTCAACTGTCAGCCGACGGAGAACTAAACGCTCTGTTTCAAGAACTCTCATAGTCGAACACCTTGTTATTGATGTCTAACTATTTATTATGCTGATGAAATTGGTCTGATTGTTCCTATTGCTTCCTGGGTACTGCATAAAGCTTGTTGTCAACTTCAACTAAATTTGATTTACAACAGCTTTCAAACGCTTAAAGCGCTGATTCTGCTCTGACCATTTTTTGCAAGCATCTTTAACAATTTTTATCTCTGAGGGTGATAAATACTCATCCCCTTGCCCAGAAGCTATAATTTTAGCTGCTATAACCGCTTTTTCATACTCCACACCGTACTTAACCAGTTCTGTGCAAAATATTTTTTCTCTCTCTTCTATTGATGTCAAATAACTACTTGGCATTGTTCAACAGGTAATATAAGTCTTATTTTGAAACTACATCAACTAAAATAAGTTTCCGTTTCAAATCCTACGAATTCTATAAATTTATAAGTTCTACCTAAAGATACTTGAGAGGAAATAGTTAATTTGTATTTACAGTAGTAAGGAGCTGTAAGGCTTTGAGGGCATCACTTAATGGAAATATTAAAATATAATTAAAGATTTTTTAAGTCGAGAAGAAACAAATAGTTGTATTCAGGTAAAGCGTTGCCTCTGGTTCTTCCTGAACAAATGCTTAAAAAATCAAAGCCTCATTTTGGCCTTTCGCTCCCCAGGTTGGAGCAAAACTGTGATCGCTCTGACTAACACTTCCGGCTCCACAGGTTTTGTGATATGAGTTTGAAATCCAACCTGAAGTGCCCGATGTTGATCAATCTCTGCGGCATAAGCAGTCAACGCAATAGCTGGAATCATTCCACCCTGCTGGAGTGGTAGCGATCGAATTTGCTCTAGTAGCATATAGCCGTCCATCTGAGCCATGCCAATATCACTCACAAGTAGATCGGGAATCGATTGCTCTAAGCCTTGCAATGCTTCTAATCCAGAAGCAACGGCTGTCACATTAGCCCCGCTTTGTTCCAATAGAAACGCAAGAAATTCACGAGTATCTGGCTCATCATCTACCAGCAAAATGTGAATCCCTTCTAGTGGTAGTCCTGCATCAATTTGTGTCTGGACAGGTTCCGATACAAGCGGCGCTACCTGCATCGCTGGCAATTGCACAATCAAGGTTGCGCCTTGCCCTTCACCGAAGCTCTGTGCTTGCACAGTTCCCCCATGCATTTGGACAATTTGCTGCGCGAGCGCTAACCCTAATCCCAATCCTCCAAACTTGCGCGTGGTTGAACCATCCTCCTGTCGAAAATACTCAAACATATAAGGCAAGAATTGCGGATTAATACCTTTACCCGTGTCGATGACTCGAATTTGAGCCAGTTGATTCATTTGCCTCAGTTCAACCGTTACTTGTCCACCAGTCGGAGTGAACTTGACAGCATTACTGAGCAAATTCCAGACGACCTGCTGTAAACGCACAGCATCACCAGAAATCGGCGCAACTGTATTCTCAAGATCAAGCTGTAGCTTAATGTGTTTCGCCTCTGCTGCTAAACGCACGGTTTCAATCGCCGCAGAAATGACGAACGTCAAACTAACCGGAGCCGCTCTTAGCGACAGCTTGCCTTGCATAATGCGGGAAATGTCAAGTAAGTCTTCGATTAGCTGTGTTTGGAGTTTGGCATTACGTTCAATCGTTTTTAAGGCTTCGGCTCTGCGGGCTTCATCGAGTTTGCCGTTTTGCAGTAGCTGCGTCCACCCTAAAATCGGGTTCAGGGGCGAGCGCAATTCATGGGACAGCACCGCCAAAAATTCATCTTTGATGCGGTTGGCTCGTTCTGCTTCTTCTCGCGCTGCCTGTTCGCGTTCTAAAATTTCTTTGCGTTCGGCTTGAGTCTGTCGCTGTTCAATCAAGTCGGCAGCTTGACGCGCTAACAGATCCAGAAAACGGAGTTCTTGCTCAGTCGGTCGGTGGTGTTTACGCCAATGCGTCGAAACCATACCGATCCGTCTACCTGAACGGCTGATGAGCAGAGTAGATTGTGCAGAAATCAACCCAGTCTTTAGATGCAGACCCAGAGTTCCGTCAGGGTCTTCGCTTTCTGGTGCATCATAATCCACAAAGGCGCGCTTACCCGTTGCCAAAACCCTACCGCAAGACGTGATTGAACTAGGATTCATCCGCTGGAAACGATCAGTAACGGTTTGATCGATCCCCTGGGTGGCAAGCAGCACTAGCTCTTGGGTCGATTCATCAAGCGCTTGAATTGAACCAGCATCTGCCCGTGTCAGGGTAATTGCAGCAGAGACAATTTCGTCGTAAAGCACTTGAATGTTGTCTTCAGCGACCAGTCGTGCGCTCAAGTCACGCAATAGCCGGGTATTTTCAAGGTCAGTGGTGATGATGGCTTCAGCTTGTTTACGATCGTGGATATCGACGGATGCAGCGAACCAGCGCATAATCTCGCCCGTTTGCGGATCTCGGTAAGGCTCGGCACGAACCAGAAACCAGCGATAGGTTCCCGCCGCAGAGCGAATCCGGTGTTCGACCGAAAAAATACCACCGCCGCGTCGCGCTTCGTTAAATGCCTCCATTGTGCGATCGCCATCTTCTGGATGAACGAAGTTAGCAACTACCTCTTCTGCCGTCGTTGGTTCGTAAGAAACGCCCGTGTAGTCGCTCCATTGTTTATTGAAAAACTCAACTCGACCTTCTGAGTCCGTAATCCAGACGATTTGCGGCACAGCGTCTGCCATCAGCCGGAAACGCTCTTCACTCTCGCGCAATGCCACCTCGGCTTGCTGGCGTTCGCTGATGTCGTTGAATATGATCGCGAGTTGTTTGTTGTGCAAGTCGCCGTGCCGATTGGCACTGATTCGGTAATGTCGCCCTAAATCCGCCATCCCAATCTCAAACTCGAGCGGCTCACCAGTGACCAGAGCCTGTTGATAGTGTGCTAAAAGTTCGGGGTCGTGATTGGGCGCGAAGTAAAGTCCCGTTTTGCCAATGGGGTCACTCAATCCGCTTTGCCGTTCAAAGGCGGGATTCGTTTCTAGAAAGCGGTAGTCAATGGGCTGCTGCTGTTCGTTATAGATGAGTTCGATGATGCAAAAGCCATCGTTCATCGATTTAAACAGCGATCGATATTTCTCCTCTGATTCGCGTAGGGCAGCTTCGGCATAGGCACGTTCAACGGCTGCCCAAGTTCGTTCTGCGGTTTCTTCAACCAGTTTGACCTCGGTTTCTGTCCACTGACGCGGTATGGATTGTTGAACCGCAAGCAGGGCAACGAATTGATTGTTTTTGATCAGCGGTACATCAATGTGGGCAGCAATATCGATCTCGCGGTATCGCATCTTCTGGGCATCCGTATATTTCGGATGATTAGGAATATCGGTTACAACTTGGGTGCGTTCAGCCTGATGATCAGCCGTTAGGTTGCGTCGGTAGTCCTCCAAGCGGTATCGTCCGCTCAACTGGGCTACACCATTAGTGTAGTTGGAATGAACCATAACCTCCTCACCACCCGACACCACTTCGATGTAAATGACACGAGTTACTCCCAAAGACTCACCCAAAATACGAGCGGCGATCGCCTGTATTTCTGAAGCATCGGTGAGGGAGCGGAGAGCATCAGCAAGTTTGACTCGGAACGCATTGAGTTGATTTGCCTGGTGTAAGGCTGCTGAGGCAGAACCATCCTGTAGCAGGTCAGAGTCTAGCTGCGTCTTTTCGGGTGGCTTCCCTCGATCAAGTTCAGTCAGTAGAATCTGCATTGCCGCTTTCAGGTCGTCTGACCAGGTTTCCACAGCACCCAATGGCGTTTGTGACCAATCGTCCGTTCGCAAAGCGTCTCCGAAGGAGTTTCGCAACAACGCCCCCAGATCACAGCCCCCAACAAACAACTTCTCAGCTATTGCCCTGAATTTCTCTTCCCTCATGCGTTTAGTTCCTTATAAAAAGTACTTCCTTCGCATGGACTGGCAGCGTTCTCGTACCGTGGCATCAGCTGACTCCGATAGCTGATTCAAAAGTATCTCAATTTGCTTAAGGGCTAAAGGAGAGGGAGTAGCATATCCATTTTCCCAGCGATTAATCGTTGCGAAGGACACCCCAAGGTGAACCGCAAACTTCTCCTGGGTCAGCTTCAAGTTTTGCTGGAGTTCTCGAATCAATTGACTGATAGCTGGCTGCTCAATACTAACGTATTGCTGATGAAACGCCATATTACTTGCAATTTATAAAGTTCTTTATACCCTTGGATAATTTCACCAAAAAAACAATGCATCTCAAGACACAAGCTGTTCTTTAAGAGGCTTGTTAACAATTATTAACAGCTTAATAGGTGCTTATTGTGATGTCCTCAGTTTCCGAAAGTATAAAATACATCTATTCTAATGCTGATGCCAAGCATAGCAATTTAAAACAGTGGTCAGATTTGCTGGTAGCTGACAAATGCTTAAAAAATCAAAGCCTCATTTTGGCCCGGCTCCTGCCCGAAACTTGATTTTTCATCATGATTCCGATTACTGAATCATTGTTCTAATTCTAGTCATATTTTGGGAACAAATTGGACACATTCGCCCTTCAGCATGAATGCACCATCACTTCAAGGTGAGCAATCTTCGGCTGTTGAGGGCGGTTGTTAATCGGGCAGGGATGAGGCGGGGGCGGCGATAGGGGAAGCTTGAGCCAAAGGCGATCGCAGATGTCACTCCAGTACAAGTCCATAACCTTACTTCCCGGCAATGGCAACCGGGAGTAGTGAAAGACTACTCTTCGCTAACGGGGTTTGGTGTCGGTGCGCTGTGGGAGGCGGGTGCTTTTATGCTTTCAGTGGGGAGTATGTCGTGGTGGAGAGTGGGCAACAAGACAGCTGCATCAAACTCTACTGTATAGTACTAAAAATTACATAAAATCATATACTCTCAACGCAGTTTCTAAAGTTCTGGTTACTTCTGGGTAGCAGTTGGCTTGCGAACGGTCGCAGCAGTTATACGATCAACCAATCCTGGCATAATTAGCTTTGCCCAAGGAAGTACTTTACCTTTCAACGTCATGATGTGTTCTCTTTTACGCCGCTCCATCGCCCAGATAATTTGATGTACACACTCATCTACTGACATATTGCCTTGCGTTTCATCACGCGGACTTTTGCCTAATGGTTTTCCATCTGCTCCCAACGCTCGTTGCCGAATATCTGTGGCGACAAACCCTGGTGAAACAACCAATACATCTACTCCTGTTGAGTGCAATTCTATCCGTAATGTATCAAAGAAGCCTTGCATGGCGTGTTTACTGGCAACGTAACCTGTACGAGTTGGTACACCTGTTTTGCCACAAATTGAAGAAATCGCCACTAATAGTCCTCGACTGGCTTTTAGATAGGGTAGGGCATAATGAGTACAATAGACTGCACCTAAATAATTAACCTGCATTACCCGCTCAAAAATGGACAAATCTGTCACTTCATCAAAGCACGTCAGCATTCCAATTCCGGCATTGTTGATCAAAATATCAATCTGCCCAAACACGCCAATCGCTCTCTCTATCAACTGCTGGCAAGCAACGGCATGAGTTACGTCTGTAGGTACTGCAATCACCTTCTGTGTATGATTTGTGCAAGCAGTCAATGTCTGTTCTAATTCTTCTTGATTACGAGCTGCTAAGACTAAATTTGCATCTTGTTGGGCTAACGAGATTGCCAGCTTTCGCCCAATTCCTGCTGATGCACCTGTGAGAACAATGGTTTTATTAGCAAAGCTCATAATCAATGTTTCCAGTCAAAAAATTGCCTATTGTAGAGCTTTATATTACCAGTCAATTTGCTTTTTTCTTTACAGCTGCTGCCAACGGGTGCTTGGCTCAAGGGAGTCCACCTGCACAATGAAAAACTGCCGTGAGCAAGGAGTCCAGAGCAACGCTTGCAAAAAAATTAAATATGGGAGTTTTAAACTAGTCTTGGGATATAAACAAACGCTGTACGCATTTGAGAATCACTGGTTGAAAAAAAGCGTTCCTTATTACCATGTTTCATAGTTTCTACTAATGCCCTGCGCTTTAAGAGGATGTTTGAAAAGTCCTCAAGTGTATACTGTTCAGTCTGTTAGGCGAGTCTATGTTAAGTCTGCCAAAGCTTTCGGTTATTGCTGTATAAAGTCGAATGGTCACAACACGGTTGGAAATACAAAATCTTCACTCTTTATGACAATATTACTGTTTTGGAAAGTGAACTTATTGGCACAGTTAACTTACAACCGAACACTAAAGAAAAACCTGTGTTTCGACTCGGTAAGTGGGTCGAATTTCGGTTGTCACTAGATGACCCACCAATTCGGATTATCCAGGGCATTTTTAAGCTATGTGGGCAATAACTAAGGCTCTATTCCTTCATCAATCCAAGCATCAATTGCTGTTTTTACCTCTAATTCAGTCACAGCAGACCATTCTTTTTCGTTGATAGTTGTTTTAAATTCCGCTCTTTTACCATGACCAACTTTTTCCATTGAGTGTCCGCGATACACATTTTTAGGCTTAATCATTTTTCTTAATTATCTTTATAGAATATTATAAACAGTTTTATTGGTAGTACTAACTATCGCTTGGGCTGGTGCTTTTAGTTCAGTCGCAGTAAAAAATCAATTACTTCCATTTTTTAGTCAGTTGCACACTGTGCTAATTTTGAGACTTACCTTAATTTTTGGTTTAGGTTTAGGGATATTAGCCCGTCTGAGCAATCTCTAAAAATTATCTTTAACTTTCGGTTACACGACCCAATAGCCATACAACTTTCTGGCAAAATGCCTCTAATTCGCTGAGAACTTCTTGTATCCTGGGATATCCGTTCTTTGTGGACAGCCGAATGATTCCTATAGATATGAAACGACTCATCAAAAAAAACCCTAACACAGTTCGCAAGAAAACAGGAGTAACCCCACCACACACTGAATCGATTGAGATGCCTGAGAGCCAAAATATTTCTGAACCAGTAATTGAACCAAATCCACCTGTGTACATTGAAGACTACGTTTCCGAATCCGAATATATTTCTGAACACTATCG
The DNA here is from genome assembly GCF_014698055.1 of Nostoc sp. FACHB-133. Taxonomy (NCBI): domain Bacteria; kingdom Bacillati; phylum Cyanobacteriota; class Cyanophyceae; order Nostocales; family Nostocaceae; genus Nostoc; species Nostoc sp. FACHB-133. Next base: position 5,201 of record NZ_JACJSH010000100.1, on the reverse strand, counting down.
CCCCCTACGCTCTGTGGGTAACTCTGGGTGGCAACCCTCTGACGTGTGGCGCGAGTTGAGGGTTGATAATTTCTGCGAGTAAATTAAGCTCTGACTGAATAAAAATTACCTTCAAAAAAGCCATGAAACGCTTACTAGGCAATAAAAATCAACATTGTTTACTAGTTATTTATGCGGTTTAGAACTGATTCGGGCTTTTGAGCTTTATTGTCGAACCTAATTTTGATATCTAACTAATAATTTGGCATAACAGATATTGAAGAACCAAAATTATTTAACCTTAAGCAAGCTAGAAAATTTTCTAGCTTGCTTAAGGTTTCGTTAAGTTATGAAGTTAAATATAGTGCTTGAATGAAAATCTATATCCAGAGTAGCTAGTCAACTTCACTTTTGGGTAAAGAGGAAATGAATATTAGATGCAATTATATGAAGATAAGGTTTACTAAATTCAATTGGCAATACTTGCTGATTATACGCCGCTTGATTGGCTAACTTCGATTGCGCTTTGCTTAACAATATTTACAAAAAATACAAGCTCGTTTCAAATATTTTAAATTTCATATAGATGATTTATCAGTGAAGTTTTAGATTATAAGTAAATACCCCCAAGAAGATGTGCTAAAAATAGTTTTACGGCAAGTATGCTGTGATTAACATCTATATATTTGTTAAGTATTGCACTTGGCATTTAAAGTCTAGATAATTCATTAAATTTGAGCAATAGAGCAAGTCATGAACAAAAAATGGGCTGTCAAACGAATCACAATAAATCTTGCATCTGCTGAAAGCGAAAAACTTGAAAAATATTGTGTAAGTACAGGTAGACCTGCAACTGATGTGATTCGGGAGTTGATTCGCTCTCTCTCCACAACCGAGTTGTCAGCGTCTGAACAGACTACACCTACCCTAAAATATGATGTTCCCATTCTGAAATAGTGGCAATTGAATCACTCGGGTTTGTTTGGCATTATTCAGGTTGGACAAGGAAATGCCCAGCAACCTAATGCTGCGGTTTTCCAGATCAATCGACTCAAACAACGCTTTGGCTATCTCAAAAATCGTAGAGAGTTCACTGATGGGAGCAAGCATTGTTTTACTGCGGGTTATCTGATGATAGTCAGAAAACTTGACTTTCAGAGTTAATCTGCGGCCACGCGTTTCGTGCTGCTCTAACCGTTGCTCGACAATTTGGGCAATCTGGTCGAGTTCTTGTAACATTTGACCGACATCGCTTAAGTCCTGTGCAAACGAGGTTTCTGCACCAATTGACTTACGAACTCGATTTGCTTCAACTGGGCGGTCATCTTCTACCCTGGCAATTCTGTAGTAATAATGACCAGCTTTACCAAAGTGGTGTGTTAACTCAGTCAGAGATCGCTCCTTTAAGTCTGCGCCAGTGTGAATGCCGAGTGAGTGCATTTTCGCTGCTGTAACTTCTCCAATGCCGTGGAACTTTTCAATCGGCAGCTGTTCTACAAAGGCGATCGCATCCTCCGGTAAAATAACCGTCAGTCCATTGGGCTTGTTCTGCCCTGATGCCATTTTTGCAAGAAACTTGTTAATTGACACGCCTGCGGTTGCCGTCAACTGAGTTTCCTGGAAAATTGCAGTTTTGATGTGTCTTGCGATAGTAGAAGCGTAGGGGATGTTTTGCTTATTCTCAGTAACGTCCAAATATGCTTCATCTAGTGCAACCCCTTCCACTAAATCACTGTAGCGTTTGAAGATAGCGTGGATTGCAGCAGAAATCTCTCGGTAAACGTCGAATCTCGGTCTGACAAATATCAGTCCGGGGCATTTAGCGATCGCTGTTACTGACGGCATCGCGGAATGAACACCAAACTTACGAGCTTCATAACTAGCTGCTGCAACTACGCCTCGCTGATTGGGGCTGCCACCGACGACTAACGGTTTTCCTCGGTAGCTAGGGTTGTCCCTCTGTTCCACCGATGCGTAGAAGGCATCCATGTCTACGTGAATTATCTTTCTCACTTGGAAGCAGAGTGAAGCATTAGGAAGTTAAGCTAACCGGTGCTTAGTAAAATACTATATTACCAGTCTTGTAGTACATTAGCACTACTTTTTTCAAATACCAATTATTCGTTCTGAGGTGATGTTCGGGTAAATGCGTCATTGCTCACACTTACCATCAAAGTGTGACATCACACACAACATTTTTCTTGGTACGGTGGCGAGAACAATCACTATCTTGGGCACTATCCCTTATTCCATTAAACTCATTCTTGATTGGGTAAATGCTGAAATATTAACCTTGGTTATTGTTAAGACTAATTTAGATACAACAACCCTATGCCAAAACAGCGAGTGTCACATAAGCAAGCAGGTAATTAGATTGATTTTTAAGAGATATATCCTTTTAAAAAGTATCCACTTACAAGAGTGTCAACCTAATCAATTACCTTATTTAATTAGTTGCAAAACAATGTTGTTAAAGATTTATATCCCTAGTTTTAATTCCTTAATGCAAATATTTTTATGCATATTTACCACAATAATTATTAGTAGATTGTGCGGCAAAATTTATTTTGCACTACTGATTTACATCAGAACATAGTTAAGTTTACCTAAAGCCAAAAACTACTTGCCATATCTACTGGATGTTTCGCAGCAGTCTCTAGCTTCATACCAAGAGTAATTATTGGGGTAGCTGTAATGTTGATTAATTCTGGTACAAAATAGCCATGTTAATTGGGGCAGGTTTTGAATGTTTATTGTTCGTCTTGATTTAGCTTAGTTAGGTAATTTGCATGGAGATTATTTTATATAAATCTTACAGTAAAATTCCAATGATTAATAAACATAGTAACTACCCCAATTCAATCTCAGGAGTGATTTTATCGTTCATTTCTGGGCTGTTTTAAATACTGTTTGTTCTAATTTGCTGATAGGCTAAATTTTTAATATGCTTCAAATAACCTTAGACAAAAAGGCATTACTAGCACTGATGCTGCTCGTGCCAGCTTCAAGTATTGGTGTTGCAACCCAATTGTACTTCCTACCCGGATTAGAAGGATACTTAGTAGCTTTACTATCAAAAGTATGGCTTCTATTATTTCCAGTTATTTGGTTGTCTTTTGTCGATAAAAATGCTTTAAAAATTCAATATCCTAAAAGATCCGACTTGCTGGCTGGAGTTGGATTAGGATTAATAATGTTATTTGTTATCTTAACTGTTTATTGGCTATTGGGCTGGCGGTGGATTGATACTGAATATGTTCGAGAACGAGCAAGGCTAGTTGGATTCAGTAGCTTTAATATTTATTTACTAGGTGCAGGATATTGGATATTTATTAACTCTTTGCTTGAGGAATTTATCTGGCGTTGGTTTGTTTATCGTCAGTGTGAAATTTTAGTATCAAGTCGTTTAGCTGTAATACTGTCTGCACTGTTTTTTACGATTCACCATATTATTGGTTTAGCAGCTTACTTCGACTGGCGTGCAACAGCATTATGCTCCTGCGGCGTGTTTATTGCAGGTATTATATGGTCATGGTGCTACTTAAATTATCGTTCAATTTGGATTGGATACATTAGCCATATTTTTGCAGACATAGCAATTTTCCTCATTGGTTGGCAGCTTATATTTGTGTAATCAAGATAAACTAATATGGGAATAATAGCTTCCTTCAGGTAATGATAATGACATAAACCATGAGCAATACGTTTTTAATTCATGATTGTTAGAACGAGGTTTTGTTGGGTTGCAACAAGACAAGACGATTTCTCAAGGGCAGTGACTCTAAAAAAATACTCTACTGAGTTACTTATTTCAGCAGAGTATATAAAAGTACATTTATTACCTTTTCACTAAGATTTATTTTATACAATAGCAGGTATTCACGCCTCTGTATAAGTGCTGAAAATATTGATTGTAGCGATCGCCAACTTTTCTTTTCCATTAATTCACCTCCATATAGTTAGTGGAGCGATAAATAAAAAATCGCTGTACAATTTCAAGCAATTCACCTTGACTAAAAACGATTGTCTCTTACCATTAATGCTGACCTTGGATCGTATACGCACTCATCACCGTTCATCCCGCAACCACTCTAACCCAGTTCTCAGTGCCGCCTCCGCCGTATAATAAATCTTTTGTTCCCCGAATATCCCACCCGTGCGGCTGATAATCCGAAACTGCCAGCAATGCCCTGGCGTGTAAAAAACCATTAGGACACTGCCGTTGACACAGAGTACGGTATCAACTTTAACTTGGGACATTTACTGCTGTTGTGGGTGTGATGATGTATTTTAATTGTCTGCAATTTCTCACCCAATCAAACCCAAATGCCGATGAAATGCTTCAACTGCATTCGCCACACCATCTTCATCCCTAATCTTTTGGCCTAACTCTTGTGCTTTCTTCCGCATCACCTCATCACCCAGTACGATTTCAATCGCTGCTGCTAGAGGTTTTTCTGATACCTTCTGGTACGGTATCGGTTGTGGGCTGACTCCCAACCGAGTTAGCTTTTCGCCCCAAACTGGCTGATCTGCAAAAAAAGGTACGGTAATTGATGGTGTCCCCGCACGTAACACTGCCGCCGTTGTACTAGCTCCTCCGTGATGTACTACTGCTGGCACTTGAGGAAATAACCAATCATGGGGAACTTGCTTGATCACAAACACTCGTAGCGAATCTTTTATATTCACCGTTCTTCCAACATTACCCCAGCCTGATAATATAATCCCGCCTTGATGTGTTTTCTTTAAAGCTTCCACTATATAGTGTGTGAGATATTCTGGATTCGGCATCGTCATGCTCCCAAATCCAAAACACAAAGGTAATTGCTTTCGTCCAAGAAAATCCTCTAGTTCGATAGGTGGCTCGTAGTCGGAGGCTTGGTCAATAAACCAGAAACCAGTTACATACGCCCATGCAGGCCAGTCACGGGGTCTTGGGATGACGTGCGAACTAAATCCGTACAACACAGGGATTCGTGATACATTTGCCGGAGTCTTCCGTCTGAAGCGTCTGCCCAAATATGGTAAGGGCGGCAATTTCAAAGTTTCTGTTCTGAAGTGATTGAGCAGTGGACGATATCTTTGCCAGTGCAAAAACTCTACTAGTAAGTAGCTGCCGGGAGCAATGCGGTTTTGTCAGATCCAGTAAAAAACAAGCGATCGCAAAAATAAAATCTAAGTAAGAAGTAACTTTATTTACTAAATATGTGCTGGTAGCC